>CAYNCW010000172.1:0-6608 GCA_964395635.1 uncultured Oscillospiraceae bacterium | reverse complement strand
GAGTAATAATCGATTTACTTTATAGGATTCAAATTCTTTTGAAGCGATTCCATCTTCATAAGGATTATCTAACCTAAACATTGGGCTTGAAAAGTATTCGAAATTCTCACTACATGGGTTAATATATACTGTGATAGTTGAGGTTCCTACTTTTATTCCCTCATCTAGAAGTGTTATTTTTGTGTCACGATAATATGAGTCCAAATATATAAAAGATTCAATGCTGTCTGCAAATTCCTGCGCAAGTACTTTAGCATATATCATTTGGTCATACATATGCATTTGAGTCATTTCGGGATGCGGATTGCTTTTAATTTTATTTAGTGTATAATCAGACAACAAATCGCTTATTCTTTCCAATGAATAATTGTTTATATTTGGTACGGAATTTCCTTTAATCCAACCAATCGCCGAGAATGAATCATCGTTAATAATTCCATTTAGAGCCTGCATAGATACAGTTTTTAAATTATCTTTATTGTTCCAGAATTTAATCATACGGCCACTTTTTGCCTTTGTAGCAAATTTGTTCAATTTAGAAAATTTCTGTTTGTTTTGGTCGGTCTTTTCTGCCGGAATAATATTCGGACTGTCATGTATTAGGGCAATAATAGGGTTGCCGATGTTATATGCATGATCAAATTCCATCTCAGTAAAACTAACTTTTTTACCATCTTCATCCGTCCCCATTGAGCCATATCTACCTGCAATAATCAATAGATAAATATCACTTTCATCAATAACCTTTTTAATTATATCCCATTGCTTTTTATTTGACGCTGGGAATAATTCCATGCCCGCAGGAATGCAGTCTGTTTCTAATATGCACTGCACCACTTCTTTTCGTTCCTCAATCAAATCGTCATAGGTTGAACTTACAAATACTTGATATCTTTTATCCATTTTGTTACACCTCATATTTATGATAGCTCATGATGTTCTTTAAGCAATCAAAATTAATATGCCAATTTGGTCTTTTAGAAATCCACTCTAAACGATTTCTCTTTATAATTCTTGTAAAAAACTAATAATTTCATTTTTTTTGGTTTTCTTTCTGTGTGAATAAATATAAAGCGAATTGACAAGGCATCATCTTTGATTTTTTTATTTTCATTTATATCCCAATGAATATCTCCATTGGCTAAAGCAGTACCAATAAGGTGAAACATAAGGTATCCTCCAGACTTCCCGCTGTTATTTATGGCATGACTAACGCCGTATAGCGAGAGTGCCATTATAGCCATAATCTCACTACGTTCATATTGTAGATATTACTACTACTTGACGTTTAATAAGTTAATTCTACTATAAACCAAGCGCATATTTATTTCAATAATACTACAATTTATCAACTTTACAAAGATATTTCTACACCTTTCATCCTATTTATATACTCAGATCAAGCCCCGCAGTGCGCACTGCGGGGCTTTTACATACACAAAATCATAATTCAACCAAGAAAGGCAAGGTAAAAAACAATGGAATTTTTCTCAAGTGGTGTTGACATGCTGCAAAAATTGGTGGTCGCTATTGGCGGCGGCTTGGTGGTGGTGGGACTTGTCCAGTTCATGCTGGCCCAAAAAGACCATGACGCAGGGGGCAAATCCACAGCCATCAACATGCTCATGGGTGGCGGTGGCCTCACAATTATCGGCATGACGCTGGTTCCCATGCTGAAATCATTGTTCTCATAACAGGTGAACGATGATGATAGATGACCTTTTAAGGAAAATAGAAGAGGCCATCAAAGGATTTTTTGCAGATAGTTTAATTAGCTCTTTAGACAAGCTCACCGGTGATATCAACGATACGGTTTTAAAAATCGGCACAGAGGTAGCCAAAGGACCGCAGGATTGGAACAGTGATATATTTTCGCTGATTAAAAACCTGTCGGATAACGTAATACTACCTCTGGCCGGTATCGTTATTTCCTATGTGCTGGTCTATGAGCTATACCATATGGTGGTAGAAAACAACAATATGAAAAGCTTTGAAGTGGCAGATATGATGAAATACCTCATCAAGGCATGCCTTGCAGTGTTCATACTGTCCCATACCTTTGAGATTGCTATGGCGATTTTTGATGTAGCGGGGCATGTGGTGCAGTCAGCTGTAGCAACAATCAACCAGAACCCCACCATAACCCTTGGAGATTACAGTTCCATGCGCAGCGAATTAATGAACAAGGAGCTGTTTGAAGTTGTGGCCATGTGGGCTGAATCCCAGATCATTGGTGCAATGGTCTTGATTGTATCCATTGTGATCATGGTAATCCTGTTGGGGAGAATGCTGGAAATCTACCTATATATCAGTGTGGCACCACTGCCCTTTGCCGCATTTGGCAATAAGGAGCTATCAAGTATCAGCCAGAACTACGTCAAAGGACTTGTGGGGGTAGCATTTCAAGGCTTTTTCATTATGGTGGTTGTCGGTGTTTACGCAAAGCTTGTTGAAACCATTGGCAGTAGCGGCAATTTGCACGAAACGCTTTTCAATGTTGCCATATCTACTTTGGTATTGTTGTTTGTCTTACTGAAAACCGGAACTATCTCAAAATCCATTTTTGGTGCTCATTAAAACAATGTAGAAAGAAGGAATACGTCATGGCATATGTAGATATCCCAAAGGATTTGGAAGGAATAAAAAGCAAAGTCGCACTGGGGCTTACAAAGCGCCAGCTTATCGGGTTTGGCGCTGCCGCCATCATCGGTCTGCCGGTGTACCTCACCACCCGTATTTCCGTGGGCAATGACTGGGGCCTTATCCTTATGATTTTTTCCATATCCCTACCGCTACTGTACGCGATTTATGATCCAAAAGGCATGAGCGTGGAACAGGTTGTATCAGCATGGTTGCGGTTTCAGTTTGTGGCGGTGGGGCCAAGACCCTATGTGAACGTAAATGTGTATGACGTGCTTACAGAGGAGCAGGAGGTGACAAAAAACCATGAACAACACAAAAACACCTTATCAAAGGATGAAAGACGCAAAAAAACAGCAGCAAGATGCAATCATTCGTAAACAGGATGCAGAGATTAAAAAGAATAGACGTGATGGCAAGGGCGGCCTGAAAGACAAGGGACAAATGGGCTTTTTCCAAACGTTTACCCATTTGCTGTTAAACCTTTCTGGTGGCGTGGACACGCCTGGAAACGCACAGGAAACCTTACCATATCTGCGTATGCATCGAGATGGGCTGTGTGAGGTAGAGCCAGGGATATATTCTCGATCCATTCAGTTCTATGACATCAATTACCGCCTGTCTAAAGATGAGCGCAAAAGCAGAATCTTCAATCAATTCTGTGCTCTACTCAATTCTATAGACACAACTATCCATATGCAAATATCTTTCCACAATCAGTACATAGACCTTGACCAACTCAAGTGTGATGTGGAGCTGCCGTTGCAGCAGGATCAATGGGATGATGTGCGGCAGAGGTATTCCACATACCTTAAAGAGCAACTAGAAGCTGGTCGCAATGAGATTCAGCGCACAAAGTACATTACTTTTATCGTCAAAGCCGATACAGTCAAGGAGGCCCGCATCAAGCTGCGACGGGTGGAGGATGATTTGATTCACCAATTGTCCTCGGTTATGAAGGTTCGCGCCCATCCGCTGTGTGGAAAAGACCGTTTGCGTATACTGTATGAATCCATGCGAGATAGCCCCAAAGACAATCTGTTTTATGATTTTGGAGAACAGGCAAAAGCAGGGCTTACCTCAAGAGACGCTATAGCACCATCAGGTTTTGATTTCCGCTATACCGATATGTTTGGCATCGGAGACCGATGGGCCTGCGCTTCCTACTTCCAGATTGATGCCAACCGACTACATGACACTGTGTTGTCTGATTTTCTGGATATGGACGGTGCGCTGCTGTTAAGCATCCACCTTCAACCGGTTAATCAGGAAAAGGCCATCCGTACCATTAAACGCAAAATCGCAGATATTGATTCCATGAAAGCCGCCCAAAACAAAAAGGCGGTGGAGCAAGGCATTGACATGGATATTATGCCTACCGATATCAATACCTATGGTGCGGAGGCGCGGGAATGGCTGGATGGCCTGCAAACAAAGGACGAACGCTATTTCCTCATGACCTTTATTGTCGTGAACATAGCGGATACCAAAGCAGAGCTTGAAAGTGTAGTCTTGCAGGCTGGAAGCATCGCTCAGCAACATAATTGCAGCCTAAAACGGTTCCGGTTCCATCAGGAGCAGGCGTTTCAGTCTGTGCTCCCCCTTGGCAAAAACCATGTTCCGGTTAAGCGGGGCATGACCACCACCGGAACCGGCATCCTGATGCCCTTTATTACAGAGGATCTGTATATGGGAAAAGGCTCGTTACATTATGGGCGCAATCCGCTGTCACAGAGGTTAATCCTAATTAACCGCAAGGAACTGACCAATCCCAACTCACTTGTGCTAGGCATTCCAGGTAGCGGAAAAAGTGTGGCAGCAAAATTGGAGATGGCGGAGGTTCGGCTTTCCACCAATGATGATTTGCTGGTAATAGATGTTGAGCGAGAATATGCACCTCTTGTAGAAATGTTGGGCGGGAAAGTATTAGATATGTCCTTAAACAGCAGTACCTATGTGAATATCATGGACATGAATTTGGACTATAACTCTGAGGACGCATCCAAAAAAGGCAATCCGGTTGCTTTTAAAGCCATGTTCCTGTTGGGTGTGTTTAACAGGATGATGAATGGTGAAATGAGCTATACACAGCGCTCTGTGGTTGACAGATGTATTCATTTGGTCTATGAGGATTTTATGAAGGATCCCAAACCTGAACATCTCCCTATTTTGGGAAATGTGTATCAGGCCTTGGATATCCAACCGGAAGAATGTGCCCAGACCGTCAAAGCGGCTATGGAAATCTATGTGCACGGCAGTCTAAACTATTTTAATCATCACACCAACTTGGATTTAGGCCACCACGGAGGTGGCTTTTATTGTTTTGATATTCACAGCTTGGAAGGTGTACAAAGAGAGCTTGGAATGCTGGCCCTTACCGACCATGTTTGGAACAGGGTTACCCAAAACCGACTATCCAAAATATTTACATGGTTTTGGGCCGATGAGTTCCACATTCTTTTGCAGTCCCCTGATACAGCGGAATGCTGTGTTCGCTGGTGGAAACGGATGCGTAAGTTTTATGCACTACCAACTGGGATTACCCAGAACGTTTCCGATTTTCTAAATAACCCCAACGCTAGCGCTGTTGAAAGCATTCTCTCCAATACCCCTTTTATCAGAATGCTGGAACAAACTCACGCTGATGCTACTGTCCTTTCAAAATTCCTGGATATCTCAGAAGATCAAATGGGGTATGTGGACAGCCCACAGATGGGGCATGGACTCCTGAAATGCGGCGGCACCATTCTTCCCTTTGCCAACCGTCTTCCAAAAGACAACGTACTGTATCCATACATCACCACAAAACCCGGCGAAGCGTAAGGCGGTGAAGAAGTTGACTAAGAAAAGTTCCAAACAGAACAAAACCCGCGCTGCACCCCAGCAAACAGCCCCTCGGAAAAAGGGAACTGATTCCCCCAGCGGGAATGCCGCATCCCCCGGTTTAGGCCAGCGTGTCGCACAAGGGACAGGGAAATTGGCAAAGGCAGGTGTGAAAGGAGCTGCCGATACCGTTGTCAACGGTGCTAAGGGCACAGTGCGATACGGCGCGGAGAAAGCACACGAAAAGATCCACGCAATGGTCAGCGAGGCCGAACATGACAATGCAGCACTGGAAACTGCCCACAAAGCGGAGCGCATTGGAGAACGAATGGTGCGTAAAGGCGTTGAAAAAGGCACAAAGGCAGTTGGTAAGCGCCTTAAAAGAATAAGGGAAAAGAAAACTCCACCGAATGTTGGCAAACAGCGACCTACTACTCATGGTGGTGGGCACCAAACTCCGGCTATTGTTGACGATGCCAATCTTTCCAACACAACACTCTCTACTGCTGGGCAGGCCGGTACATCCGGCCTGCGCAAGCTGCATCATGGGAAAACTCCGACACCACAAAAACCATCTAGGCTGCGTTTTTCTTCCCCTTCACCCACAAACAGCCCTATGTCCACATTAAAGGCAACATTGGAAACACCCACTGCACAGCTAGGTTCCACAGTAGATTTTGGGCCAAAACCGTCTGGGCTTCTCTCCAAATGCTTGGATAAAGGGAAAGATGCTCTCCTTGGCGGACTGCGTATGGGAAAAGAAAAGGCTATAATGCAAATCCGCCAAAATATCGACCGGCATGGTGGTGATAACAGTGCAGTCAAAGCTGCCCATCAGGTGGAGCAATTTACAGAGCGGCCTGCAAAATATCTTCTTAAAAAGGGGACGAATTTTGCAGCTCAGCCGGTTAAAAGGATATCCACTAAACTGCGCAGTGCGGTACGTCATCGGTATCTGGTGCATAAAAAAGCGTTTCTGGCAAGGCACCAAAGCATTGCCAGTGCACGGGGTGTTGTGATGAAAGCAAGGGCGATTATGCATGAATTTGTTTTCACATCCAAGGGCGTAATGACGGTGCTGGGAATATGTCTACTGATTTATTTTTTCTGCTCTATGGTGGTGGGCCCCATAACTGCCGTCCTCT
>CAYNCW010000171.1:0-6625 GCA_964395635.1 uncultured Oscillospiraceae bacterium | reverse complement strand
AACGACAAATTGAGTGTAGACCAGTAGAATTATACTATACCATTCGCAAATCCACAATCTCTTAAAACAATGGTAAGGTATGAGAGGAGAATTTCGCAAATGAAAAAAATAGCGGCAATATTGTTGGCGCTGATACTGGCTGCAGGTGCAGCCGGATGTGGCACACAGACTGTCAGTGCCCCCAGCTCTGAAACCAGCAACACCCAAACCTCCGGTGAAGCCGGAGAGGCAACCGGCTTTGACGGAACCTACCAAGGCGAAGGCAACGGCAACGGCGGCAAAATTCAAGTGAAGCTCACCATTCAGGACAGCAAAATCGCTGCCATCGAGGTGGTTTCCCACTCCGAAACCGCAGGCATCGCCGATGCAATGAACAAAATTACCGAACAAATGATAGCCACCAACTCCCTGAGTGTAGACGCAGTCAGCGGCGCTACCAACACCTCCAAGGGCTTTTTAGAAGCAGTTGCAGACGCTTTCGCCAAAACCGGCCAGGATCCCAGCATTTTGGTTGCCAGCGAGAGCAATCTTGTGGCTGAAGTACGCGAAAGCGCATACACCGCCGATGTGGTTGTAGTTGGCGCAGGCGGCGCAGGTATGACCGCTGCCATCGAAGCTGCTGCTGCAGGTGCTTCGGTTATCTTGGTGGAAAAAATGCCTATGGCCGGTGGTAACACCTTGATCTCCGGTGCGGAAATGGCTGCTCCTCAAAACTGGATTCAGGAAAAAGAAGGCATTGAAGACAGCGCCGATAAGATGTATGAAGACACCCTAAAGGGTGGCGACAACCAAAACGATCCTGCTTTGGTGCGCATCTTGGCCGACAACGCTCTGGCTGGCGGCACCTGGCTGCGGGACGAAGTCAACGTAACCTTTGAGGACTACCTGCTGTTCTTCGGCGGCCATTCTGTTAAGAGAAGCCTGGTTCCCCTGCACGCAAGCGGCGTGGAGCTGGTAAACAAGCTGCTGGCCAAAACCCAGTCCTACAACATCCCCCTTCACAACAACACCAAAGCTGTTGAGCTGATTAAAGATGAAGCCGGCAAGGTTGTTGGCGTAAAAGGCGATTTTCAAGGCCAAGAAATTACTTACACCGCCAACAAGGCTGTTATCCTGGCCACCGGCGGATTTGGCTACAACCTGGATATGCGCAAACAACACAACCCCGAAATGGATGAAAAGATCCTTTCCACCAACACCGTAGGCAGCATGGGTGACGGTATTGTTATGGGCGAAAAGGTTGGCGCACAGGTTGTTGACCTGGAATATATCCAAACCTACCCCACCTGTGATATAGAAACCGGTGCCCTTCTGTATGTGGGCGATGTCCGCTTGGAAGGCCGTTCCATCATGGTAAACAAAGAAGGCAAACGCTTTGTGGAAGAGCTGGAGCGCAGAGATGTTATCTCCAGAGCTGTTACCCAACAAACCGGCAATGTATCCTACATGTTCTGGGATGAATCTGCTATGACCGACAGCGGCGTAAACGTCAAGCACCAATCCGAATACGATAGCCTGATTGCCCGTGGCAAGCTGGTAAAGGCTGACACAATTGAACAAGCAGCCGCTTTCTTTGAAATTGACGCTGCCCAGCTGCAAACAACGGTAGATGCCTACAACCAATACGCAAAAGACGGCAAAGACCTGGAATTCAACAAACGCGGTGAGCTGGTGGAATTCGGCAGCGGCCCCTACTACATTATGGTGTCCAAACCTGCTGTTCACCACACCATGGGTGGCCTGAAAATCAACACCAACGCCCAGGTTCTCGATGGGCAAGGACAAGTCATCAATGGCCTGTACGCTGCTGGTGAAGTCACCGGCGACATCCACGGCACCAACCGCCTGGGCAGCAACGCCATTGCCGACATCACTGTATTTGGCCGCATCGCCGGTCAAAACGCTGCAAACTAACCCATCCCATACCTTGCTTATAGTACCGACAAACAGGGGAGCCACCAAATCGGTTGGCTCCCCTGTTTGTTGTTGGTAACCTGCATTTCACCTACCGAAATAATTCTCCCTAATTGACAGTCGAGCAAAATACTACTATACTTTTTCATATAACAGTAAATTTTACTCTAATAAGTTCATAAAGGAGATTGGGCATGAATAAAAGAGTTCTTGGCAAAACCGGTGTTCCCGTTTCAGAGATTGGTTTAGGCACCTGGCAGTTGGGCACAAAATGGGGCGAAGACTTTAACCCCACCGAAGCCAGAAAGATTCTGCAAACAGCTTGGGAAAACGGCATCAACTTCATCGATACCGCAGATATCTACAACGGTGGCCAAAGTGAAGTTGCCATCGGCGAATTTTTAAAGGACAGCAAAGCAGATGCCTATGTAGTTACTAAATGTGGCAGAGGCCTTTCCCCCCACACCGACGAGATGTATACCCCCGCCGCTGTCCAAACCTTTGTGGAGGACAGCCTAAAGCGCATGGGAGTAGAAAAGCTGGATATGGTACTGCTCCACTGTCCCCCCAGCTCGGTTTATCACAAGGATGCACTCTTCACCGGCCTGGATAAGCTCCAGCAAGCTGGCAAAATTGCCAGCTATGGGGTCAGCATTGAAAAGGTATCAGAAGGCTTGGCGGCTATGGAGTACAACATCGCAGCCATCGAAGTGATCTTCAATATGTTCCGCTTAAAGCCTGCTGAAGAGCTGTTTGCCAAAGCGGAAGAGCAAAGTGTAGGCATCATCGCCAGAGTTCCCCTGGCCAGTGGGCTGCTAACCGGCCGCTATACCAAGGACACCGTCTTTAGCGATAAGGATCACCGCAGCTACAACCGTAATGGCGAAGCCTTTGACAAAGGCGAAACCTTTTCCGGTGTGGACTACGCCCTTGGCCTTGCGGCAGTGGCAGAGCTCAAAGAGCTGTTTGGCACCCAGGATCTGATTCCCTATGCCCTGAAGTGGATCCTCATGTACCCTGCTGTCACCAGTGTTATCCCCGGTGCCAGCAACAGCAGCCAGGTGGTTTCCAACATCAGAGCAGCAGAACTCCCCGCCCTCACCCCACAACAGATGGAGGGTGTAAAAGCCATCTACGACAAATACATCCGCAACGATGTACATCCAAATTGGTAAGGGAGGCACCTGCCTGTGCACAAAATGCAGTATAAACAGCTGGGCAGAACCGGGCTTTCCACCAGCGTCATCGGCCTTGGCGGAGAATGGTTTAACGATAAACCCCAAACGGTGGTTACAACCATATTGGATACCGCTATTGAAAACGGCGTCAACTACCTGGATATCTTTATGCCACAGCCCGATACCCGCACAGCTATCGGCAATGCTTTAAAAGGTCGCCGGGACAAAATGCTTATTCAGGGCCATCTCTGCACCGTCTTTGAGGACGGACAATACGAGCGAACCCGGGATATTGCCAAAACCAAGGCCTCCTTCCAAGATTTGCTCCACCGTCTGCAAACCGAGTATATCGATGTAGGCATGATCCACTATGTGGACAGCATGGAGGATTTCCACAAGGTGTTTGACACCGAAATCATCACCTATGCCAAAGAATGTAAGGCCAAAGGGCAGATACGCCACCTGGGGCTCAGCTCCCACAACCCTCTGGTGGCACTCAAGGCGGTGGAAACAGGCCTCATCGATGTGCTGATGTTTAGCATCAATCCCGCCTATGATCTGGAAAAACCAGATACCGATATCTTTGCGCTGATGGAATACCAGGATTTAAACAGCCAGGACTGGTCTATCGACCCTGCCAGGCAAACCCTTTATGCTGCCTGTGAGCGGGACGGGGTGGGCATAACTGTGATGAAGGCGCTGGGAGCCGGCAGCCTATTGCAGGCGGAAAGCTCGCCTTTTGGCAAAGCCCTAACAGTATCCCAGTGCTGCCACTACTGCCTCACCCGCCCGGGTGTTGTCAGTGTTCTGGTGGGTTGCAGCAATGCCCAGGAGATGAAAGCGGCATTGGCCTACCTCTCTGCTAGTGACTCAGAGCGGGACTACACCCCGGTTCTCAGCGGCAGCGGCAAGATACAGATGACCGGCCGCTGCATGTACTGCAACCATTGTCAGCCCTGCCCTGCCCATATCGATATTGCGGCGGTGACCAAGTACCTGGATCTTGCCACCATGCAAACGGAACTGCCCGACACCGTTCGCCAACATTATAACGCCCTGAAAAAAACAGCCCAAGACTGTATCCAATGCGGCCAATGCGAGCCCAACTGCCCCTTTGGGGTACAGGTGCGGGAAAACATGAAACGCGCCCAAGAAGTCTTCTCCCGTTAAACACAAACAGGGTAGCCGAAAAAAATCGGCTACCCTGTTTTGCACCGGTTCAATCTATAAAATAGCAGGAGATAGTTGGTTTTGCTTTTATCCATTGGTGTCAAAGCGGATTTCTTCCCCGTCCTGGGGAATATACAGCTGGGGATGACCACAGGCAGCCCTGAGCTCTGCACGTGTAAGGCGGCAATGGTTCCAGGCTTCCATATGAATAGCAACTACCTTAGCTGTATCGGCTTTGTCCAATAGCCGCTGCATATCCTTTTCATCCATTGTGATATGCTTGCCGTTTATGGTTGCTGCGCCTGCAAAAGCAACAATATACCTAGGGGCATGCTCTGCAATGGTTTGTTCCACACATTTGCACCAAACAGTGTCGCCTGTAATATACACAGAATCCTTATCTGATCCTTTCAGCACAAATCCATAGGAGTTGCCCATCATCTTTCCCACAACCCCTATACCATGCCTACCTTTTGTTAAAATAATATCTATGTCCTTAAACACTATATGGTCTTTGATGGGCAGTACATTGGCAAATCCTATGTTGGTCAATTGGCTTGTGTATTCATCGCAACAAACAACCGGAACCTCTTCTCCAAAAACCTGGAGGATCGCCGGGTCAAAATGGTCTCTATGGGTATGTGTCAACAGGATACACTCTATCTCTTTAATCCCCTCTTCCATACCCACCATATCCACCAAAGGGTTCTGCTGGTCAATCCCGCCCTTAACCGGATCCAACGTATGCTTATCATAAAAAATGGGATCTACAAGAAAGCGAACCCCTGCATATTCTAAAATACAGGTGGCATGTCTTATTTGTCTCAACAACAAGCTCATTTTCCTATGCATCTCCTTTCTAGTAAGCGGCAAACTATAGAACAAAAGCCGCCAAACCCCGGGTCGACAGCTTTTATCAAATACTCTATTCTGTATGCTATACCAAAGCGGCTACCTTATTTTGCAATAGCTCCAGGTATTTTTTCCGGCCCAACAGTGAAAGCTTGTACTGTTTTCCATCCTTGGTTTTTACCCGAATGCCAAAGGGGAACACTTGAATCAGAACAGGGGTAACAGATTCTATTTCCGCATACTCAATAGAAAACAATTCCTTGTTGGCCCGTCCCAAAAACCCGTTGAAGAAGGATACTCTTTGGTTGGTGAAGAAATACACACCGGAAATCTGCTTGTGAGAAAGCGTTGCTTCCTGCCAATAATCCCCCTTTATCCGATAAATCATTTCTTCGTTTGCGCGCAAAGCAATATCCGCCATTTAAACATCTCCTAAAAAATTAAAAATAGCAAGCAAAATAAAAAAGGAATACTGTCAATTGTCACTGAACAGCTTCCTTTTTCTTTTGTGTCATTGGATCATAATAGATGCAACTAATTGTGTGATTTTGGCAAGCTGCCATCGCCGCCCATTAAAGCGACCATTTCTTCGATTCTTTCTAAGGGAAACGGTGGTGCACTTAATGGCTGCATGGCAATACTCATAAGCTTCATGGGGTTGTCGTCCGCTGCAACACGGTTTGAGGATAAGGTGCCACATCTTCGGCAGCGATGGATAATTGCCCATTCACCGCCTTTGCGAACCCAGACAGATACCGCATCCATAATGCCCCCACAGTTAGCCGCCCTGTCTCCAGGGTCTACATCTACATGCAAGCTGGCAAGGCAATTGGGGCAATGGTTGCGGTGTTCACTTCCGGCATTTGCCGGGAATACCTCACGCCCACAGACCTTGCACTGGAACACATCATTGCAGGAATGTGTTTTATAATAACCTTTTGCATACTGTTTTCGTTTATTTTCACGGTTCAATAATCGTTCCTCCAAAAAGTAAGTGGTCATCTTTTTGAGAGGAATGCGGAACTTATTTGTCGCAAACCTCTCAGTTTGCAACAATCTCCTTATGATTCATTGTCTTCAAAAAACAAATCCCCTTTCCGCAGAAATGTCATTTTGTAGGAGAAATAGAACGCTTCCTATATAATTATTGTAGCACAAAAATAGGAAGCTGTAAAGGCAGAAGTTGCAGGGCATATAAAAAAAAACGCCCACAAAGCTTTACCTTTGGAACGGTCTTTTTTGTGCTTGTGAGTCAAAAAAGCTAACGGAGATTATTCCCGCTTTCTCGACCTTCCGTTTGCAATAAAAAACAAGACAAAAGCAATAATTGCAATAACAATAAAGAGGATAGACAACCAACCAGGAATACTGATAACAAAACGGTCAATTAAAGTTGTTACTGACGTCAATCCTAATCCTAAGAACAGTAGCCAAATATTTTTCTTTTCCATTTTAAACAATCCTCAACTATGCGCCAAAAGCCGCCAAACTTACATTCGATAGCTTTCGAC
>CAYNCW010000170.1:0-6643 GCA_964395635.1 uncultured Oscillospiraceae bacterium | reverse complement strand
AATACCAAAAAGGTGTTGGCACCACACGGATGTTGCTTTTTCATGGTTAAAATATCGCCCACACGCACATCCAATTCAGTCTTCCCCCTTGCTGCATGCTGATGATCAATACAGTACATTATAACAGATATTTACATAGTTAATCAAATATTTTTTTGCTGTATAGTAATAGGTTGCAAGAAATCCAAGCAGAAAATGCACCTAAAATAGGAGAGATTGCGTAAAAGAGTATAAACTGTGCACATGTACCGTAAAAACATGCTTTGGCTATTTCTGCACGGCTTGTATTGGCATGGCTTATAAACCCCACCTCTCCTGCTTCATGCATTTTTCTTGTTTACACCGTCCATTTCCAATTGAATGGTGCTGTAAAAAAACTTCCTTGCATGATTGCCGATGTAGGCGAATATACATGGTAACAGCACAACGGGTGTGCAAAAAAAAGGAGGTTTACAGCATGAATGATTACAGGCCTGAAGGTATGCTGATAGATACAATAGAAAACAAGCTCCTGCAAAGAAGCCTTACAACTTTGCAGGAGGCTATGGAACAGAATAAAATCCTGGAGGGCCGCGCACTTGTATGTGATTCGGAGCACAATTTAATTGTTCAACTCGGCTCCATGCGGGGGATTATTCCCCGCCGCCATACAGTTATCGGCATTGACGACGGCACCACCCGAGATGTTGCCATCCTTTCACGGGTTGGTAAGCCTGTTTGCTTTCATATTTTGGGGTTCGAGCAGGACGATAAAGGGGAAACCTTTGCTGTACTTTCCCGCAAGCATGTACAGGAAGCATGCCGTGACAACTACCTCTCCAAACTTGTCCCCGGCGATATTATTGATGCTCGCATCACCCATATGGAATCCTTTGGTTGCTTTGTGGACATTGGTTGCGGTATTGCCTCATTGATTCCCATTGACGCCATTTCCATCTCCCGTATCAGCCATCCCAGAGACCGGTTCCGCAGCGGACAGCCAATTAAGGCTGTAGTAAAAACTGTGGAAAAGGATAGGATAACCCTTACCCACAAAGAGTTATTGGGTACATGGGAAGAAAATGCCCAGCTGTTTCAAACCGGCGAAACAGTGGCAGGCATTGTGCGCTCTGTTGAAGAATACGGTATTTTTGTAGAGTTAACCCCCAATCTGGCTGGGCTTGCCGAGCCCCGTTGTTACGTTAGGCCGGGTCAGCATGCCAGTGTTTACTTAAAGAGTCTTATACCTGAGAAAATGAAGGTAAAGCTCATTATCATTGATGCCTTCGATTTCACAGGGGATCCTAGGCCGCCTTACTATTATATTCAATCCGGTCATTTGGATAGTTGGCGGTATTCCCCTAAGGAATCCTCCAGAATTGTCGAAACAATATTTTAAAAACAGCAGCCCCAGACAGTGCGTCGGGGCTGCTGTTTTGGTTTTTGTCTGTAGTATTCAAAGCCACAGGGTCAACCTCTCCCTTTTAGTTTATCCCAATAGGCTTTTGCTGCCTGTTCGGTTTTGTTTTCGCCAAACTGATAATACACTCTGTCCTTTAAAGCATCCGGCAAATATTGCTGTTTAACATAGTGGCCTGGATAATCGTGGGCATATTTATAGCCAATGGCGTTGCCCAGCTTTTGTGCGCCACTGTAATGACCATCCTTGAGATAGGCGGGAATTTCGCCTAAATCCGCACTTTGAACATCCTGCATAGCTGCTCCAATAGCCATGGCCCCGGAATTGGATTTGGGGGACGTACACAGCAGAATTACCGCATCAGCCAATGGTAATTGGGCTTCTGGCAGCCCCACCTGTAATGCAATATCCACACAAGCTTTCACCACCCCAATGGCCTGTGGATAGGCAAGGCCAATATCCTCTGCTGCAGTGACCAACAGTCGACGACAAGGAGAAAGTAAATCTCCTGCTGTCAGTAGTCTGGCCAGATAATGTAGAGCAGCATTCTCATCTGAGCCACGGATAGATTTTTGAAATGCGGAAAGGATATCATAATGCTGATCCCCGTCCCGGTCGTAGCGCATATTGGATCGTTGGGAGACCTGCTGAGCATCCTCTAAGGATATATGCCGCACATCATTATCCACTGTTGCGGAATACCACACAAACTCCACAGCCCCCAAAGCCTTGCGTACATCTCCACCACAGGTGCGCGAAATATGCTCCGCCACCTCTGGGGATGCCTCAAGCCGTTGTCCACTTTCCTGGGAAAGGATAGTAAAGGCTCGCCCAACTGCTTTTTGTATCTCTGCCGGCTCCACTGGCTTAAATTCAAATAATGTGCAGCGGCTGAGGATTGCGTTATAAATGGTAAAATAGGGGTTTTCTGTGGTGGATGCGATCAGGGTTATGCTACCGTTTTCAATAAACTCTAAGAGGGTTTGCTGCTGTTTTTTATTCAGGTATTGAATTTCATCCAGATACAGCACCACACCATGCATCCCCTGGATGGTATCCAGCTCTTCTACTATCGCCTTGATATCTGCTGTGGATGCAGTGGTTCCGTTGAGGCGATGGAGCTTTTTTCCCGCTGTTTGGGTTATAATCCGCGCCACCGTTGTTTTGCCTACTCCAGATGGACCATAAAAAATCAGGTTGGGCAGGTGCCCGCTATTGATCATCTTTCTCAGCGGGGCATTGGGCGCCAATATGTGTTGTTGCCCTACCACCTCATCCAAGGTTGTAGGTCGCAATCGATCTGCTAACGGTGATGCCATACAGTATCCTTTCCTCTCTTAACCCCATTATATCTGGTTAACCAGTTCCAACACATAGCGCTCTGCCACACCCACCGGGGTATCCGGAATCAAGGCAATCAGTTCCCAAATGAGACTTCGTATTTCATCAAAGTCATTGGAATCCTCTCTCGGCAAAATAACCTGCTTGCGAACCCCCTCAAACAGTGCCTGCTCTTGATCCAAAAACACACCGTCAATATCGCTGAACAGGTATGCTGCCGCCTCGGTTATCGCCGCTTGCTGGCTGGGGGAAAGCTGTTCCATTACGCTATTGTTCACTGTAAGCCACACCGGTTTTAGATCGTGGTAGCTCATGGTTAAATAGAAAACATCCTCCCCCAGGTCTGTGGATACAATGTCCTCCAGCATAACCTCTTTTCCTTGGATATGCCCCATCTGAAACTGTTTCACCCAGTTGGTTTCTTTATCAATTTCAACCAGGTCACTGCCTAGAACATACAGTTCCAGCCCTGCATCACTGCCAGGATCTACCCCGATGGTTTTGCCACTAAATTGCAGATAGCTGGTAACCTGCCAGGTTGTAAGAAGTTGTTTGCCCGGCTGATAATACCCCGCTATGGGACGTGCCCCGTATCGCTGAGACATATCCTCTCCCAACATAGATAGCAGCTGTGGGGTATTGACTGTCATAGTGAAATTCTGATAGCTCTTATATAGAAAGGGCATGGATACCGCTTTAAAATATTTGCAATACTCTCTGTCTTGATAGCTATCTAGAAAGACAATTTGTCCGTTTCCACTGGAAAATGCCTCTGCTGCATTTGAAATAGTGCGCACCGAAATATTCACGGTGTTATCGGTGATGTCCGCCACCCTTTGTGCGAAACTATGGGCAGCTGTATAGAACACCGGGTTCATCTTTTGGTCTACCAAAATAACCAGCTTTTGTGAGCCATCTGTAGTAGCTTCTGCCGCCGCGGCTTGGGTATCCAAAGGAGGTTCTACTTCCCTTTGTTTCCCACATGCCCCCATTAGCAGTACCATAGATACCACTATGGCCCATATGCAACCCTTCATCCTTCTGCCCCCTGTATACAGGTTTAAGTTTGTACTATTATACTGTAAAATTGCTCTAAAGAAAAGCCCGGCTCCTTGCAGTGGATACTTGACGAACCACCCACCCCGTACTATAATCATTAGTATTGACAATGTAAATAGATGGTACATACCACAGACCTTGAAAGATATCATCCCATGCACACTAGGTATAGTGGTTGTGTACTCTACTATTAAATGAATGTATTAATTGCCTTGGGGGTTACAATGGCAGACTCAACTGCCAATTAGATATGGAACACTGGGAAAAAAAATCAAAATACCATATTGGTATGCGCAATATAAAAACCGCTTTATCGGTATTTATATGCCTGGTATTCTATCGAATATTGGGCAGAGAAGGCGACTTTTTGGCGGTGGCATCCGCTATTATCTGTATGCAAGACAGTGTGGAAAAATCGGTAAAAAGTGGCCTGTACCGCATTTTAGGCACCGCCTTCGGCACAGTTTTGGGCATTTTGCTGCTCTATATAGATATCTATTTTGGCTCTGTGGATTTATCTATTATTTTATCCTCGCTGGGGGTTGTGCTGCTGATTATGCTGCTTAACGCCTTTGGCAAACAGGATGCCATAGTCATTGGCTGCATTGTATATCTTGCCATTGTAATGAAAACCAGCCCCATGGATCCTTACCTATATGGCATTAATCGGCTAATTGATACCACCGTGGGTATATCCATAGCCGTTGTTGTCAACCGCTTTATACGCAACCCGGATCTTCGGGAGAAAGATACCACGACAGAATCTCAACAATCAAATGAAACTAAGGAGCGAATGAAACACATGTATCAGGATATGATGGATACCATTGGGTTTGTCAAACAACAGGACCCTGCTGTGGGCGATGCCATGGAGCTTGAGCTGGGCCGCCAACGCCGCAATTTGGAACTTATCGCCAGTGAAAACCTTGTCTCCCCTGCTGTTATGGCAGCTGTAGGCAGCGTACTTACCAACAAGTATGCGGAAGGGTATCCCTCCAAACGGTATTACGGTGGTTGTGAATGTGTAGATATTGTAGAAAACATCGCTATAGACCGTTTGAAAACCCTGTTCGGCTGTAAATTTGCCAATGTCCAGCCCCATTCCGGTGCCCAAGCCAACGAGGCCGCCTATGCTGCATTAATTCAGCCCGGCGACAAGGTACTGGGTATGAATCTTGCACAAGGTGGGCATTTGACCCACGGTTCCCCTGTGAACTTCTCGGGTAAGCTCTACGACTTTGCCGCCTATGGCGTGGATCCTAAAACACACCGCATCGACTATGACCAGGTGCGCAAAATCGCCCTGGAGGTAAAACCCAAGCTGATTGTAGCAGGTGCCAGCGCTTACCCCAGAGCCATTGATTTTGCCAAGTTCGCCGATATTGCCAAAGAGTGCGGCGCATATTTGATGGTGGATATGGCACATATTGCGGGGCTTGTTGCCGCAGGAGAACACATGTCCCCTGTGCCCTATGCCCACATCACCACCTCCACCACCCACAAAACCCTGCGGGGTATTCGCGGCGGCATTATTATGACCAACGATGCTGAAATTGCCCAAAAAATTGACAAGGCTGTATTCCCTGGCACACAGGGCGGCCCTCTGATGCATGTTATTGCCGCAAAGGCTGTAGGCTTTGGGGAAGCTTTATCGGATGAATTCAAAGCTTACCAGGCTCAGGTTGTAAAAAACGCCAAAGCACTGGCAGATGCCCTGCTGGAAAAAGGCTTTTCTTTGGTGTCCGGTGGTACTGACAATCACCTGATTTTGGTTGACCTCACCAACTTTGATATCACTGGTAAAGAGTTTGAAAAGCGCCTGGACGAAGTATATATCACCGTTAATAAAAATTCCATTCCAAATGAAACTCGCAGCCCCTTTGTCACCAGTGGTGTTCGTGTGGGTACTGCTGCTGTTACCACGCGTGGACTAAAGGAAGCGGATATGCAGATTATTGCCGACTGTATGTTCAAGGCAGCTACCGACTTTGATAACCAAGCGGAGAGCATTCGTGCCACAGTGGATAAGCTGTGTGCCCGATTCCCGCTGTATGCTTAACCGGTATGGCACTTTTTAACGGGAATATTCGATCCCAGGTCTTGGGAATGGATACCCAGCTCCAGGTTATCCTCCCTTACGACAGACCTGCCCAAAACCAGCAGTCCCCCTGCAAGGTTTTGTATCTGCTCCACGGATTGGGCGGCAACAGCACTGCCTGGTGCCGCTACACCGCTGTGGAACTGTACGCCCGGGAGCATGGATTGGCTGTCGTCATGCCCGAGGTGCAAAAAAGCTTTTATGTGGATATGAAGCTGGGGCTTTCCTATTTCACCTATGTGGCAAAGGAGCTGCCGGAGCTATGCAGTCAAATGTTCCATATCAGCAGTAAACGTGAGGACAACTTTATTGCCGGCCTTTCTATGGGTGGATATGGTGCATTCCACTGTGGATTCACCTACCCGGAGCAATATGCGGGGGTGGCCAGTTTTTCCGGTGCCTTGGATCTCAATTACATCAAGGATATGGGGCTACAGGACAATCTGGGGCCCCAGTTTATGGCTGTTTTTGGCCCGGACTTGCAGCTGGATCCGGAAAACGATATTATGGGGCTTGCCGCAAATCTAACCCACCTTCCCGCCCAACAGCGGCCGAGGATCCTCATGCAGTGCGGCAAGCAGGACTATCTTTACGAGATGAACCTGCACGTAAAGCGGTATTTCCAGCAGCTGTCCCTGGACTTTCACTGGGAGGATTGGGACGGCATCCATGACTGGGTGTTTTGGGAACAATCTATTCAAAAAACGATTCCATGGCTTCTTTCACCCCAATAACTAAGGGGGAGT
>CAYNCW010000169.1:0-6689 GCA_964395635.1 uncultured Oscillospiraceae bacterium | reverse complement strand
AAATGGCATGGTTCTAATTTCATTTTGAAGCAAACCGAAGAAGCGCTTCAACTACAGCTTGCTCACAGTAATAAGGTAGAATTGTGATAGTATCACAGCTCTACCTTATTTCTTTTTGAGGAGTTTTTACATATGACACTGTCATCGTTTGAATGGATTGTTGTTGCAGGGGCCTTTGGACTGGCTATTGCGGTTATCTCGTATTTTCTCAAACGCACCATGTCCCGGACGGACAGCCACGACACCGATATCAATGAGATCAAGCGTACCTATGTTACTAAGGATGAGCTAAAGGAAATTAAAGCTGAACTTCGGGACGAAACTAGGGTACTGGCTGCGGATGTTTCCGAAATCAAAAAAAATTATCTAACCAAAGATGATTTTATAACCAGGCAGGCCGAGACCGAGCGAAAGCTGGATCGAATATTTGATTTTTTACTGAAAGAAAGAGGAGGCAATGGCAATGGCTAAAAATGATGAGCTGCTTAAAAAGCTCCGCGCAGGTGATTTCATCGAAAACAATGGCAAGGTTTTGCGCGATATTAATCTGCTGCGTCACCAGTTCATTGAACTGAAAAGCGTCCGACGTGTGTGTGCAGATGAGTTGGGCGAACAAGAATTCCTAGACTGCATCAACTATCTTTCTCAGGAGGACTACATCAGCCTGCGAGATATGGCCACCAAAACCGACACTAGGCTGGCTGATGCAGATTACACCAAATTAGAAGCGCTGGTTACCAGCAAGGGCATCCGGTTGCTGGGCGGCATCATTCATGATGAGATGGTGGATGTGTAATGGCGGCGAGGAAGCGGCGTAACCGCAGTTCCGGCAAAATAGACCGGTTACCGGAACACCTTAAGGATACCGTCAACCAAATGCTGCTGAACGGCTTCACTTACCGTGAGATCGTGGTGTTCCTAAAAGACCAGGGCCAAGAGCTATCTCAAATGTCGGTTCACCGGTATGCGGAAAAATATCTGGCCACCGTGGAAATGCTCCAGATGAGTCAGGCCAACTTCAAGCTATTGGCTGAAGAGGTAGAGAAATACCCAGACTTGGATTTTTCCGAAGTGGGGCTGCGCATCGCTGGTCAGCATATGCTCAATGCACTTACTAGTACCCAAGCGGAACAGTGGGAGGATGTGGCTCCCGATAAAATCGTGAAGAACCTAACTGCTCTTACCCGCGCTGTATCTTACAAGCGCAAGACTGACCAGGAACTGAAAACGGAGCAGGAGGCAGCCATGGATGCAAACAAGACCCTTCTGTATGACATTCTCAAGAAGCACCCCGAATTGTACAAGCAGGTCATGGAAGTGGTCAAGGCGGAGCAGGAACTGCTGCAGGAGTCGGAGGAAAATATAACATGAGTATGAAATGGTATGTACTGCATGTGCTCACTGGGGCAGAACTGGAGGCCCAACGGCATCTGCAAACGCAGGGTATAGACACTGTTGTGCTTCAGGAGGTGGCGATGATCCGACGTGGTGGCCGGTGGCATGAAGAAACCCGCATATTATTCCCAGGCTATGTGTTTTTGTTTATGCACTATACGCCCGCTATGTTTCATGTCATAAAAGGAACTCCCGCAGCCATTCGGCTGCTGCCCAAGGACAAGCCCATGCCGCTTTCGCCGCAGGACTGCGCGTGGTTGCTCATGTTTGCCGGTGAAGATATCCTGCCACCTTCAAAGGTGGAATTCGGCGGTGACGCTCCGGTAATCGTGGACGGCCCCTTGGAAGCTCTAAAGAACTATGTTGTCAAATACGACCGGCATCGCCGCAAGGTAATGCTGCGCATCCCGGTACTGGGCGATCATAAGGACATCACGTTGTCCATCTTGCCGGTATAATTTTAAAAGCTCTATCGACTTCTTTAAAAGCCAGCGACCTATTGGGATTGATTCGTCTCCTGAACCGGGAGCTGGCTGACATATTGTGGACAGAGAACCGAGCGGATCAGAACCGCCTGGGTGGCGAAGCACACCCAAACGCGCAGAGATTATTCCCCTTGGGTTCCTGTCTGTTCTGTTTCCCGCTTTAAAACCCCTTTAACGGCCTTTAAAACGCCACATGCATGGGGCAGATGGGAAACGAACCGTTTGCTTCTACAATGCCCACATGGGGCAAATTTTGGGGGTAAGGGAGGGATGATCTGAGTGCGAAATATTAAAAAAAGAAAAATAGACCAAATGCGCCGTTTATTAGTGCCGGAAATGCCGGAGGAGGATGGCCGACAGCAGGTGGATTTAAATGCTTTAAAAGACCTCATATTGAAGCATCTGGATTGTTCCGCCTATCCTGACCATGCCAATGATCGCCGTGAACTCCTCTGCCAGATGCAGGCAGGAGCGACGCTAACTGGCGAAAACGGTATCCGCAAAAAACTGGGCGCCTTTGACCTTGGCTTCTTTGGCAGGGCTTACCTGCCCCACTACTTTTCCCGCCCATCGCCTGCATTTCATGATGAACTGGATACTCTGTGGGGCGATGGTGTTTTAAAGAGGCTAAACCCTTTGCACGGCCCCAAGATGATCAATGCCCACGACGGAAGCCACACGGCGGTTGCCGCTCCCCGTGGCCATGCAAAGAGCACCAACCTTACCTTTAAAGACGATCTACATGCCGTCGTATACACCTATAAGCACTACATCATTATCCTTTCCGACACCCGTGACCAGGCTACCGGCTTCCTCGAGGCCATCAAGGAGGAATTAGAGGAAAACGAGGCGCTACGGGAGGACTTCGGTGATTTGCGCGGCGAGGTATGGCGGGAGGATGTCATCATCACCAAGACCAAGATCAAGGTACAGGCCAAGGGCGCTGGGCAAAAGGTGCGCGGCCTCAAGCATAAAAACTGGCGGCCAGACTTGATTGTCCTGGATGATATTGAGAACGATGAAAACGTGCGCACCCCGGAGCAGCGGCAGAAGTTGCTTAGCTGGTTTGACAAGGCCGTGTCCAAATGCGGTGATAGCTATACCGATTTTGTTTACATCGGCACCGTCCTCCACTACGACAGCCTGCTGGTAAAGGTGATGAAGCGGGCCGCCTATCGCTCGGTGAAGTACCAGGCAGTGCTTTCCTTCTCCACCTCCCCGCTGTGGGATGAGTGGGAGGTCATTCTCACCGAATTGGACAACCCCGACCGTGCCGAGGGTGCGTTGGCCTTTTTCAAAGATCACGAAGCGGAAATGCTGGAAGGCACCAAGGTGCTGTGGCCGGAGAAGCTGTCCTACTACCAGCTCATGTTTATGCGGGTGGACGAAGGCGAGGCAGCGTTCAACTCTGAGGAACAGAACGAGCCTATTAATCCAGAGGATTGTCTCTTTAATGAGGAATGGTTCGACGAGTACAATCCCCATGATATTGACTTTTCAAGCAAAGATTATGAATTTTACGGCTTTGTTGACCCTTCCCTTGGCAAGAGCAAAAAATCTGACTACTCAGCTATTCAGACGCTGGCCCTACACAAGCCCACCAGCTATATGTACGATGTGGACTCCGACATTGAGCGCCGCCATCCTGATTCAATTATCAATGATGTGCTGGAAAAGGCGGTCTGGATCAAAAAGACCTATAATAAAAAGTATGTCAAGTTTGGCTGCGAGGTCAACCAGTTTCAGTGGTTCCTTAAAGAGCAGCTGGCCAAGGAGGCAGCAAGGCGAAGGATTTACCTACCGTTGGTGGAAATTACGCAGACCTCTGATAAGACGCTGCGCATCCAGACGCTGCAGCCAGATATTAAAAATAAGTATATCAAATTCCATCCCAAGAGCAAACGGCTGCGGGAGCAGCTCAAATACTTTCCAATGGCCGACCACGACGATGGCCCCGATGCGCTGGAGGGTTGCCGCACGCTGGCTGCCGGTGGAAACAAAAAACGTGTGCGCGTTGGAAAGAGGAGGTTTGGACTTTAAATGAAGGGCGATATTAAAAAGCGTACTGGTAGGCCTGTTACCATCCAGTTGCAAGATGATATCCCGGTAGACGGTGATATTGTGGGGTACTGCCTGGGTGAATTTGAGAAGGCAAAGCCCCGCTTTAGAGTGCTGGATGAATATTTTTACAATGAGAACCATATCCGCGCCCGCACAGTAGCAGATCCTCTCAAGCCCAATAACAAGATGCCCCACAATTTTGCCAAGTACATCAGCCGCATTGCCACAGCGTATTTTATGGGAGATGGTATCCGATACACGGTGCCCGATCCGGCATACAAACAAGCCTTGGATGCGGTGTTGGACAGCAACATGACCCCAGTGAAGCATTTTGAAGAAGCAATTTCCATGAGCCAGTTGGGACGCTCCTATGAGCTACTGTACATCAATGAAGAAGGAAAGCTGAAAACCCAGGCATTTTCCGGTGATGAAATTTGCCCCATCTTCAGCCAGGGCCTTGGCCGGTATCTCGCTATGGCGCTGCGCCCCTATGAGGAAACCGACATCAAGACCAAGAGAAGTACCTGCTACTGCGATGTGTACACCTCCAGCCTGATTATCCGGTTCCGAAAAAAACAGGGCGGCTCATGGCAAGAACTGGAGCGGTTTTCCCATAACTTTTCCGATGTGCCTGTAATCGTGCGCCAGAACAACAGCTGCGCTACCGGTGATTATGAGGATGTAATACCACAGATTGATGGCTACGACAGGGCACAGAGCGACACCGCCAATGACTTGGACTACTTCACCAACGCCTATCTGGCTTTGGAAGGCGTTTCCGACCTGATGGCCGAGGATGAGGACGGCAACGAGTTGTCGGCGCCGGAGAGCGTCAAGGTCATGAAAGAGGAGCGAATGCTGTATTTTCCCCCTGGCGGTAAAGGGTACTTTATTACCAAGCCTGCCGGAGACGATACTGCCGAGAGCCACAAAAACCGGCTGTACAAGGATATATTTTTCATCAGCCAGGTGCCCAACCTCACTGATGAGAATTTTGGTGGGAATATTTCCGGAGTGGCGCAGAAGCTCAAGCTGTTTGGCCTGGATGAGCTGACCAAGGAAAAGCAGCAGTATTACACTAGCTCTGAAAAGAAAAAAGTCCGGCTCATCACCGAATACCTGAATACCCTGCACAGTACCCTTTTTGATTGGCGCACGGTGGGAATTACCTATGACCGAGTGGCCATCACCAATATGCTGGAAATTGCTCAGATTATGAACTATCTTCGAGATATCCTTTCCGATGAGACGCTGCTCGGTATATTCCCCGGCATCGATGTAGTGGAGGAGCTGAAGCGCAAGCTGAAGGAATTGGAGGATCGAGAGAACAAAACCCCACCGCCCGATGAGGCCGATCTCTCCCAGCAGCGGGAGGTGTTTTAGTTGACCTCCCAAGAATACTGGCTACAGCGGGATTTGCAGAATGCCACCAAAATCTATGAGTATTCCGACCGCCAAGGACAGATGGTCACCCGCTGGTTCGGGCGGGCAGCCAGAGAGATGGATGAAAAAATACGGGATTTTACTCGCAGATATGCCTCAGACAATCAGCTAACTTACCAGCAGGCAAATGCGGAGCTGACTGACAAGGCGGCATTGTCAGAACTGATGGAAAATTACCAGGCACTGCTTGCAGTAGCGCCCTCTGATCCGGTGGTCAAAAAATGGCTCACCAGGCTGCACACAGCTATACGGATGAACAGAGAAGAATACCTAAAGGCACAACTGGACTTGATCGCCTCGGAGGTGTTCGGTAATTATGCTGATACCACTGGGCAGACACTGAATAGCCTGTTTGAGGAGTGTTATTATAAGTCTCTGTTTGATCAGCAGCAGTTTGTTGGATTCGGCTCTAACTTCAACCGTTTGAGCATGCATTTTATACAGGCGGCCACCAGCACAGCGTGGTCAGGAAAAAACTACTCGGAAGCTATATGGGGGGATCATCGTGTATCCCTTGCTAGGTATATGAACCGTATCATCACTACTGGCGTAATTGAAGGGAAGCCCAACCGCATGATGAGTGCAGAGCTTCAGAAGGCCATGTCCACTAGCGCCTACAATGCACGCAGGCTAATCCGCACAGAGGGAAGTTATGTAGCTAACCGTGGCAGCCTGCTGGGATATCAAGAGTTTGGCACTCGTCAATTTGAATTTCTGGCAACATTAGACTTTAAGACTTCAGCCATATGCCGTGGAATGGATGGAAAAGTGTTTGATGTGTCCGAAGCAAAGGCAGGTGTCAACATGCCTCCTCTGCACCCGTTTTGTCGTAGCACCACCGTGCCTTTTGTACCAGATGGTGAATTTGACGAGGGTGATACACGCTCCGCCCGTGATAGCAAAGGGAACACCTACCGAGTAGCAGCCAGTATGACTTATCATCAATGGTACGACCAGCATGTGCAGCCATATAAAGATGAGCTGCTGAACATGCAGAAATACAAGTCTGGGCGGGCGGATGCGGAGCAGTGGGGGCGGTACAGGGAAGCTTTGGGAAAAAACGCGCCCCAGAGCCTTGATCTATTCCAGAACATTAAGTATACTGATGTTGATAGATATACTGAGCTTAAGCGTCAATATCGTCTCGGCTTAACAGCCAAAAAACATTAATCCCTTTTAATTCTAATGTTGGTGTGGTAAAATGTAGAAAAATAGTAGGAGGTATGATTATGGGATTGGCAATTTTTTTCGCAATTATGCTACTTATTTTGGTTTTTGCTTTTCGCATGGCTATCGCTACATCTA
>CAYNCW010000168.1:0-6745 GCA_964395635.1 uncultured Oscillospiraceae bacterium | reverse complement strand
CGCCTTTTATATGAAAGTGAGGTTTCAAAGTGAGCACTACAACAAATAGTATTGTATCAGAGAACACGGAATGTTGTGAAAATCCATGCTGTTGTATGAAATGCTGTTTTCCAGCACCAGGAGACTGCTTCTGTGTGGCACAGATGAAACATGTTCTGCAGCAAATTATTACACTGTATCCCCATGACAATATAACTGTGTATATGGAAAGCGGCGACAATGAAAGCGGAAGACCCGGCGCTCTGTTCCCGGGCCCAGACGATAATCCAAATGCTGGGGTATTCCTAATTTATGACACCCAAGGCAAAGTGCATGGGGCTGTTTCTATTTGCAGAATAGCAGCTGTTACCATTACCAGCGCGGCCTATAAAACCATAGAGTATCTGCCCGCACCTACCCTTATGCCTATAGGCTGTGAGGTTGTTTGTGAAGAAGCGATTCGGCAATACCTGCCTGTGGGAACCGAAAAGGTGGGTATCAAAGCCGGTGGTCAAACGGTTGCCGGTGGCAAAGTGAAAGAAACACCCTTTGGCATGATTGTAACCGTTGGCAATACTGACAGCAACCCTACCTTTGCTTCTGCGTGTAAAGTTGAGGTTATGACAAAATAAGGATCGTTAAAAAGTATTTTACCCTGCAAACAAATTTGCAGGGTTTACTTAATTTATCTATTGACATTAAAGTATACTCCAATGTTACAATTGGGACAGTAAGTTAAATATCCAATTGAAAGGGGATATGCAGCATGGATAAACATATTTTATTTTACTTTTCGGGGACAGGCAACTGCTTAAAGTTGGCCAAAGATATTGCAAAAGCACTGTCTAATTGCGAACTTGTGGCTATGGGAAATAAGGAGAAGTATTTTTTGGAGGATACATACAGCAGTATAGGGTTTGTTTATCCTACCTATTTTCAGGGGATTCCCAATAAGGTCAGAGGGTTTCTCCATCAACTTGACTTTGGGGGCAATCAGTCGGCTTATGTATATGCAGTAGCATCTTGTGGGGGAATGGCGGGGAACGCGGTTTCACAGGTGAAAGAAATACTAAACCAAAAAGGCGTTGCCCTAGATTATGGAAACTCCATTACCATGTTCTCCAATTATATAGTAATGTACGACATGAGCAGTAAGGTGGATGAAAAAACAAGCAAGTCGGACAGGGCAGCTATTTCTGTTATTGCGGATATTCAAAACAAAAGGCAAAGGGCAGTGGGTAAGCCCAACAGCTTTTTTGAATGGTATTATACTAAGATAGCCAGAACCATACCCACAATGGATAAGGGGTACTGGGTATCGGAAAATTGTGTTGGCTGCGGTATCTGCGAAAAGGTATGCCCTGTAAGCAATATTGCTCTGGTTGATCGAAAGCCAGCTTTTCAGCACCATTGTGAGCAATGTGTAGCCTGTATTCAATATTGTCCCAAACAGGCAATCCAATATAAGCACATAACCCAAAACAGGGGCCGGTACACAAACCCATACATTAGCCATCAAGAACTTAGCGATTGTAACCATAAAGAATAAGATGACCGATTTCCACTAAGGGTAGTTGGGGTTTTAGACCGCTTAAGCGTGCTTAAGCGGTCTTTTTATCTGCCCACCAATTGCAAAAGCAAAAGTTGGATACAAAAATTTTTGCAAAGCATGTTACAATAGCGGTGGTATCTGCATATTAGATTGGAGGTGGTGTCCGTTTGTTTGGAAAATCAAAAGATACACAGCGGTTTTTTGAGCAGCTTTGCGTGGAGTATTACGAAAAGATACTGCGGTATCTATATGGTGCACTTGGCGACCAAACCGCGGCCAGGGACTGCACCCAAGAGGTGTTTTTAACTGCTTGCCAAAAAGCAGAGATTCTGAGCCAGCATCCCAATCCGGGGGGGTTCTTGTTCCAGACAGCCAAGAACCTAGCCTGCAAAAACCGGCGGGAGAGCTTTCGGCATATGCTGCGAGAGCTGTCCAACCAAGAGGAATTAGAAGAGATTGTGGACATAAATGCCGGGATTGAATCGGTGCTGGATTCCCAGGTGGATGAGTTTGCGTACATAGAGACAGTATTATCTAAGCTCACCGATGAAAAGCGCAAGTTGTACAGCCTATATTATCTAAACAAAAACAGCATGGCAGAAATAGCCCAACTGTTGGGGTTGGAAGAAACTGCTGTTCGTATGCGATATGTAAGATTGCGACGGGAGATACAAACCATTGTCTCCCAGGTAGCTAGAGAAAATTTTTAAAGCTCTTGTTACGTACCCTATCAGTGGGACATATATACATGAACAATCAATCGGCCGATTGAATGCGCAAAGGAGGAAATCCTCATGCAAGACAAAGTTGAAATACTGAAAAAAATAGACGCGGCAATAGATGCTATGGATGAAGCTTCTATAGATAGCGGGCTTCAAGCTCTATATCCATTGGAGCCTCAGCCAATTCAAATGGAAGATCCAAGCTTGTTTGCCGCCCGTATTCAAAAACGCAACAAGGAGAATCATACAATGAAACAATCAGCCAAAGGTTTTCGCATTGCCATAGTAGCGGCAGTGATTTTGATCATGAGTGTCACCGTTTATGCCACAGGAGCATTGCGCTTCTTCAGGTTCCAGCAGGGGGATAAGTTTGTTACCCTTCGCACCAACCAAGACATTACCCAGAGCGAGGCAGAGCAGCTGGTTAGCGTAGATTTCAGTACATCCTCTATACCGGAAGAAGCGGTTGGGCAGGTACAAACCCAGGAGTTTACCTTTGATTCGGTTGAAGAGGCGGAGCAAACACTGGATATGGAGATTGTTATACCCGGTGCAATGCCAGAGATACCGCTGGAAAGCGCTATGGGATCCACAGCACTTTTTGGGGAGGATATGCAAAGCCATACTGTTTGGTTAAATTATCAGGATGACGCAGGGCGTATGATGGGTATTACCGTAGTACGTGAAGTTGTAAAACCCGGAAGCGATGTTATAAGCTACACCACCGGCGATATTGATGAGGGCAGCTTGGGTAAATATAAGAGCAAGTCTGGTATAGTATATCAAACGCTAACCGAAAGCGACGACACTGGGAGCAAAACCGCACATATTGCCACAACCATTGTTGGGGAATACGAGTATAACCTTGTTTTCTTTGGATTTGAGCAGTCTGAGCGGGAGGCAATTATAGATAGCGCAGATTTATCCATCTACAAATAGCGGACGCAATACGAAAGCGGCAGCCTAGGGCTGTCGCTTTTGTATTACCCCCCCTTGCTATGTTGTTTGTTTAAATAAATAGTATAGGATGTTAAGTAAAAAAATCTTTTTTAGAGGATAGCAAGTATTGGTAAAATACCAACAAACAAATAGGAAAAGCTAATGTAAGGAGGGATGCTTGTGAAAGTAGTGAGAAGATTGGCTGTGGTGTGTATTGTATGTTTTGTAGCTGTCTATGCGTTTTCTAATTTGTTTGCATATGCAGAGGATACACAAGAGATTGCCAATCAGGTGGTGTATAATCCCCAGCCACAGGTAATTGATCCCGATAACCTTGTGATTCATAAATCCATAACCCAAACCGGTGTGGATAATTTTGATATACAGGTCACAGTGGAATCCAGCGATACCTTCATAGCTCCAGAGGAACTGGAGGGTATTTCGGTTGCCTTGCTGTTTGATAATTCAGGGTCAATGCTCAATCCATACACAAACGGTATGACCAAAGCAGATGCTTTAAAAGAAGCCGCAAATGATTTTTTGGATATTTTTCTTGGCGGTACATCCAACCCCAAAAACGAAATTGCAATTGTTGCCTACGATAGTATCTTGGATATATATGGATCCTTCGGCTTTAATGTGGGGCCCCAAAACACCAATCTTGAAGAGGCAAAAAAAGCGGTGGATTATGCAATTTTTCCGAATTTTAACGGAGCCACCAATATGCAAATTGCTATGAGAACAGCCAGAGAATATTTGGATACTGCAAACAACAAAAAGAGATGTATTATATTGTTTTCGGATGGTGCACCGAATATTTCCTATAACGGTGTACAGGGGGATTTAACCAATCGCATTATTAGTATGCACGGGTATGGTTTTGATTTTTATGTAACCGATTTTGGCAACTACGAACGTTTTTCAGGGTATACCGTAGCAGGAAGGACAGTAAGCGATCAGGAGGAAAACCAGCTTGTCGCATCCATTTCCGAAGGCCTCATTGCCCAGGATCAATCTATCGATGTATTTACTATTTTTGCTTATGCTGCAGATGTAGATGTCATAGAAAAACAAAAAGCCGAGTTTGTTATGATGAATATTGCCACCAACCCGGCTCACTTTCTTGAAGCCAATAATGTGGATGCACTGATTGAAATATTTACCCAAATTGCCGAAGAGTTAAAAGTAGAGCCGGCGGTTTGGCAAATGGAGGATCCCATGGCAGGCGGCATACAGTATACAGAGTTAATTGAGGTAAATGGCATAGCGGGAATAGAGTTTGAAGGGATAGGGTTTGATAAGGCAAACAACATGGTTTTATGGGACCTGCTCAATACCAATATACCACCTGAAAGTATAGCCAAAGGCAACCTTACCAAGCGGTATTCAATGGCCTATCACGTGGAGTTTGATAGTAAAAATGTGCTGAGCCTGGACCCAGGATATTATCCCAACAAGCCCTATCCAACCAATAAAACAACTGTGCTTAGACATTTCAGACCCATATCCATAGAAACCGGCAGAAGAAATTCGGTTGTAGCACAGTTTGCTATACCACAAATTACAGCATACCCGGAAACTGTGATTCCGCCTGGAGAGGAACCGGAGCCCAAGCCAACACCACCCGAAACAGACAACCCCAATGGAGCAGATAGGGTGCCGGGAACAGTCATAGGAACACAGCCCGGTAGATACTTCACCCATATGGAGGCACCTTCTTTTCAAAATATCCAAAATCCCAATCCCCAAACAGGGAGAGCACAACTGCAGGCTCTGTTGCTATTGACAGGGTTTGTTTGGATTGGAGGAGCGTTGTTTCTATTGTTGGACAGAAAAAATTGAGTTCTAAAAGGCTGCAAATAGATACGATCTATATGGGGTGATTTTGGCATATGGCCTCTTTCACCATCATAGCTCCTTCCATTACAATAGAAGCGCCATTGCCGGGATGAATAGATGACCCCACATAGTAAAGGTTATTGTAGGTTTTATCCTGAAGCTGAGGCCGCAGTGCCATACTTTGAAGCAGGGTGTGCCCAATGCCAAAGCAGCTTCCATGTAGGCAGTTATATCTATTCTTAAAATCGGTTGGAGCAGTATACTGTTTATACACGATATGGTCTTGTATATTTTCCAGTCCCTTAATTGAGCTTAGAGTTTTTAAGCATAATGACGCCATCTCTTCTCTTGTATTTTCATCCCATGCAATGGGGAGAACCTTAAGATTCGGCACCCGTACCATAATGTTGACAACCGAGTGGGAAGGATTTTTGCAATAGCTATTATCTATTGTAGATGGCGCATAGATGTAAAGGGACGGGTTTTGTGGCAGCTGTCCTTTAAAAACAGCTGCTATTTCCTCCTTAAAGCGCTTATTAATGAACAGGGTATGGATGTTTAGTTCTGGGTACAGTTTTGTAAGCCCTAGGTGAAGAATAAATGATGAGCAAGAATGTTTAAAATAGCGATGAAACGGTCTATTAAGCAATGCCTTTTGGGCATAACAATAGTCGGCATTCACCACAACCACATCTGCCTTAATCGTCTCACTCCCTATGCGGATACCGGTTACAAGTGAATCCTTGCCAATGATCTTTTGGACAGGGGTATTATAGTGTATTTTTCCACCCTTATCCCCAAAGAGCTTGGTTAACATTTGGGCATACTGAGATAGCCCCCCTGTAATATGGCTAATGCCCTCAATCTGTGAATTGGAATAAACCGTTGTGTATACGTTGGGCAGCCGGGTTGGTGCTATACCCATAAAAAATCCTTGAAACAGAATAAATTCCTGCAGTTCTTTTGCGCTTATAAACCCCTTGACATAGCTGCTTGCAGAGGTGAACGGATTTAATTCCAGCAGTTTGCCCAGTGTATTGGTATTCAGTATTGAAGATAACCCCATAAAAGGTTTGGTTATAAAATGGTTTTTGGATATTTGGTATTTCTTTGTTGCGTCCAACAGAAATCTATCCCAGCCTCTACTGTCCCGGCTGAAGTTTTTTTGCAGAGTCTCTCGCATCTCGTTTATATCGTGGGGTATTTTTAAAACCCTTCCGTCTACATAGTAAACATCATATAGGGTTTGCAACAGTTGGTCAGAAAAATGCGCATTGGGAGTAAGCCCTAGGTTTTTAAGGTATACATGATAGGTATTGGGATTGATGGGGATAGATGCACTTTCTTCAAAGCGAAATCCACCATCCGGGCTGGTTATGGATCGCAACACCCCACCGGTTGCATCGGTTTTTTCGTAGATGCTAACATCATACCCCTGCAACAACAGCCCAAGTCCTGTGCAAAGCCCGCCGATACCGGCGCCTATAATAGCAACAGATATCATAGGAACCCTCCATAACAATTTAATATACAAATAGCATTTCCAATTTTGTATATATTTAACAATCAGTGTTACAATATAGCTGTACCTATAAACAACGCAGCGTATTGCTGTTTACACATTAACGATAAGGTAGTGAGCGCTTGAAAATACCTTCGCATATTGGCATTATACCCGACGGCAACAGACGTTGGGCGGTAAACTCAGGGAGAA
>CAYNCW010000167.1:0-6751 GCA_964395635.1 uncultured Oscillospiraceae bacterium | reverse complement strand
GAAACCCTTTCCTTGGCCCAAAAGGCTTTTCAGGCCAACTGTCTGTACATATATTTCGGAAAATCTCAGTCCATGCAGCAACAGCTTGCCCCTTTTGGATTTGTGCGGTGCCACAAGTCTATTCTGGCCAACAAAGCAAACATCCGACAGCGGGACAAGCCCAACATGATTCTAACCTTTTCCAGTGGAGCCACCTGCCCATATAGCTATTTGATGAGAGGGGGGCTTGATGGTATCCAGTGAGTTTTGTATTACCCTTTATAATAGCTTGACCTATAGCCTTGCCGTACTCCTGCTGGTCTCACCTTTTATGAAAGCAGGAGTATGGAGATACAGTATCGCATATATTTTGCTAGTTGTAAGCGGGGTACTTCTCATTGGTGCGAAGAACATTAAGGATTTAGAATATGCACGACGTGAACTGGCTACTCGCATAGAGCAGCTGCAACATACAGCAAACAGGTACAGGCACAGTTTGAGAAGGTGGTTACGCTCAAGCACTATTACAACAAGCTGTACCACAGTTTATCTCCCCTTATTCGAGACAAAGATATCAACCGACTTCAGCTCTATTTCCAGCAGTACATAGCGTCGATTCACCGAGAGCAAATACAAAACCAAACCCAGATTTCCAGCATCAAAAGTGAGCTGATTCGCAATCTACTGGATGTAACAGCGGGGCAAGTCGCCTCATTAGAGCATGTTGTGTTGGATATGCGTATATCCGAAACTATTTGCATCCTGCCAGCATGGAGCTGGATGTGTTTTAAAGAATTCCTTGTAGCAAGGACAATGGCAGTGCTGGCCCCAACCATGGGATATGCCCCGGGAGATCCGTCTTTTGACAAGCTGCGGTATGGTATCCATGTATTCTATATCAACACCATTAAAACCCTGGGGCTTATCATTGTGGCATTGGCGCTTGGCATATTGCCCTATGTGATGGTTTTTGCACTTGCCCTTGGTGCGCTGCGCTGTGTTTCCTTTGGAATACATCTGAAAAGCTCTTTTTTCTGCACCATTATAGGGCTGGTGTATTATCTTAGCAGCGTATATCTATCTCTGCATGTTACAATCACTATGCCTGCAAAGATTGTAATGCTGACAGTTTGTGCCGGATGCTTTGCAGCCTACGCCCCTGCACAGACAAAAAAGCGCCCTATCCCATCGCATCAGAAAAGGGCACTTAAGGGAAAATCACTAGAGCTTGTTTGTAAAATCAATGGTATAGGTTTATTTCACCAAAACGGCAATAGCAGCAAGATAAACGAAACCGCTGAAGCTTTCTGTCCTGGGAACGCTTTGATGTACAGCTTTGAACGCCATAAAGTCACCAAAGTGCCCAGTGTCTTTGTCAATTTCACTGATAGTCCCTTGCATCTCACCGTTATCAATACTGCCAAACTGCACCAGATGGGCTTCACCTGTCTCCATGTTTTGATAAAGCGTACCCACCGAGCCATCACGCATTTTTACGCCATGCTGCTCAAAGCCCTCGGCGGGCGGCAGCTCAGAAGCACCGATCAGATTGGCGTTCTCTCCTGTAAATTCAGGAAAACCACCGCCCGTATAGGTCTTTTTAACTGGATCATAGTTGTTGTCCGTGCGCGATATTGGCAAGACCTTCCCGTGTTTCGGCATCAATGTGCGGCTGACTGTCTGTAACGCCTTGTATTTTGTTCTGCTGCATTTCGATGCTGCGGTCGGTATCCTTTCTGCCTCCTTTGCCATTACCAGTATCTCGAAGCCCTCCACTCGGCGTTTCCTCATAATGGTACTCCTGAGCGTTGTGATTATCGGAGCTGTCCATGAGCGGTAGTAACGCTTATGGATGCAAACAGCCACGCCTTTTTTAATTTACCAAACAGGATGTAGAGACTTTTGGTCACGACCGTTTTTTATAAGTGTCATCCGGCGCCCAAATTGCAGTTTTATCATTGGTATCCTCCTGCTAAAATAGATTTACCGGGCATACAGCCGTTTGCCCGGTATGATGAAAATAAAAGCTTTTTCAATCATTCTATGGTTTTAGGGTGGTAATCCAGCAAGATACAGCACAAGCATTCCTCCTAAGTTTCAATGAAAACACCACCGGCAGAGTTATCTGCGGGTGGTGTTTTCATTGGTATTGATATATAATGATTTGGTAGAATATCTATCGTAGCGGCTTGTTGTATCGTAGTGGGTAAGATAAAAAAGGAGGCGGCCGAGACATGGAAAACAGAAGCTATATTGCAATAGATTTAAAATCGTTCTATGCATCGGTTGAGTGTGTAGAACGTGGGCTTGACCCGATGACTACAAACCTTGTGGTAGCAGATCTAAGCCGAACTGAAAAAACAATCTGTCTTGCGGTCTCTCCTTCTTTAAAATCCTATGGTATACCAGGAAGAGCGAGGCTGTTTGAAGTTGTACAAAAGGCAAAGGAAGTCAATACAAAAAGATTGCGCAATGCCCCTGGACACATCTTCTCTGGATCATCTTACAATGCGGTCGAGCTGGAACGATCGCCTGAACTGTCTCTGGATTATATTGTTGCTACTCCGCAGATGGCACACTACATGGAGTGCAGCACGCGGATTTATAATATTTATCTAAAATACGTTGCTCCAGAAGACATCCATGTTTACTCCATCGACGAGGTGTTCATGGATATAACTGACTATCTGCGCACCTACAATCTTTCTGCCCGTGAATTTGTCATGAAGATAATCCTTGATGTGCTGCACACAACCGGTATTACTGCAACTGCAGGCATTGGAACAAACCTATTTCTTAGCAAGATTGCAATGGATATTGAAGCAAAGCATATTCCGGCAGACAAAAACGGCGTGAGAATAGCGCAGCTGGATGAAATTGCGTACCGACGCTCGCTATGGACTTATCGACCGCTCACAGATTTCTGGCGCATTGGCAGAGGGTATGCAAAAAAACTTGAAGAACACGGGATATTTACAATGGGTGATGTGGCGAGATGCTCAATAGGAAAGCCCGCTGACTATCACAATGAAGCGCTGTTATACACGTTGTTTGGTGTAAATGCCGAACTGCTGATAGACCACGCTTGGGGATGGGAACCTTGTACGATTTCCGACATCAAGGCGTATAAGCCCAGCACAAATAGCATTGGCTCCGGTCAGGTATTGCATAGTCCTTATTCTTTTGATAAGGCTAAGTTGATTGTACGGGAAATGGCAGATTTGCTGGTACTTGATTTAGTAGATAAGGGACTTGTGACAAATCAGATGGTGTTAACGGTTGGCTATGATATTGATAACCTAAAAGACCCTGAGCTTAGAAAAAATTATCACGGGGCTGTCACCACAGATTACTACGGGCGAACCATCCCGAAACACGCCCACGGCACCACAAATCTCGGAATTCACACTTCTTCTACAAAGTGGATTCTGGAGGCTGTTAACGAAGCTTCCGCACTAAAGACCGCTGATTTCGAGCAGCTTGACTTGTTTACAGATTATGGGGCTATTCGGGCACGTCAGGAAAAGGAAGTGGTTGAGCTTGCGCGTGAGAAAAGGAGGCAGAAGGCAATTTTAACGATCAACAAGAAGTTCGGCAAGAATGCCATTCTAAAAGGCATGAACTTGCAAGAAGGAGCTACGACAATTGACCGAAACAATCAAATTGGTGGGCATAAGGCATGAGCGGACCATATGATGATATCATCAATCTGCCCCACCATGTTTCTGCTACGCACCCTCAGATGTCCTCTGCAAACCGGGCCGCACAATTTTCTCCGTTTGCCGCACTAACTGGTTACGATGCTGCCATCAAAGAAACTGCAAGGCTGACCGAGGAGCAGATAGTGCTCGATGAGAACACAATTTCTGATTTAAACAGAAAAATACGTATGCTGGCAGACATGATTGCAATGCACCCCGAAGTTACGATTACCTACTTCCAGCCGGATAAGAAAAAGCAGGGTGGTCAGTATGTTACATGTATCGGTGCCGTCAAGAAAATTGACGACTATGAAAACATCATCGTCCTTATGAATGGTGAGAAAATTCCGTATGAGTATATTTTGGATATTGTCTGCACACTGTTAAAAGGCATCCTTTAGAATTGTGCTTAGAAACGAGGGTAATTCCAAAATTGCATAGGAGATATCAAAATATGAAATTTAGTACTATTTATACATTAAGCGATGTGGCACCATACTGTGCACACCTCAACCTGATTACTATACCATTAGATACCTATGAGAAAGGAAGTTTGCAATGGAATATGGCGATTAAAATAGGTTATCGGCGAGTTGCTCACTTTGACTACAGCTACATAGTAATTGATAACGATGTATATAATCTCACTTTCGTTACAGATTTACCAAATGCGGAATTGTTGGGATGGTTTATTTGTCCGGCTGAGTTTCAGGAGAAATGGGAACAATTCAACCAATTTGAATTGTTGAGAAAGGGATATAATCATGGCTGTTAAGAATCCGGGCAGAGCGGCTGTTGGGCAAGTATTTGCGGATAGACTGCAAGATGTGTATACTATAAAAGGGTGGACGCCTGTAACCACTGGGGCAATGTCCCCCAAAATTGAACTGCCGCAGAAAAAGGGGAAGTTAGTGTTCTTTCAGCATGGGCTTGGTGCGGATTGGCGGGAGTTTGCTACGACAATCTCCGGTACGAGCCCGGGACATGAATCTTGGGATAGCCTAAAAGAGCCGCTGCAAAAGAAAAAATATGGCAGTAAAAAGGAAGTTCGTGGACTTGTGCAAGAAAATCCCAATACTTTTTGGGACGCAGGGGTCACTTCTCAGAGAGGAGCGGATTTTTCAAGTAAAAATGATAAATCTTGCTCTCATGACTGCCAATCACTGCAAAAGGAAAAAATTGCAGAAATGCTTCAAAAAGGAAAAATTGTCTGCGTTAAAACGGAGTTTTCTTCGGGGGTTCTGCATTTCTCAGCGCAACTTAGAGCAATGGAGGATATGGTGGATACAGTTGAACTGCTCTTAGCCAACAAAGAAATTGACTACGATATTGCCTTTGTAGGTCACAGCATGGGCGGACTTGCCAGCATTAACTATGGGATTAAATATGCCAAGAGGGTTTTTGAATCTCATCCCAAAAGAAAGGTAGCCATTATTACAGTTGGAACACCGTATTACGAAAACACTTTAGCAGCCGTTGAGCAGGATTGGACAAAAAACGGTTTGGATGGGCGCGGAAAAGAAGGCGCACAGTTAGATTTGGCGGGATATACGGATGCAATGTACAAGCTAAGAAACGATTGGAATAAACATATAGCGAGCGCGGAGGGTAAAAACACAACTCTAGGCGCAATAGCAGTGCAGGCTGAGGGCTACGACGGTCAGCATCAACGCTTGGCAGACAACAAAAAAGAGATGCAACGACTGTTGGGTGTTATTGAGGAGGAAAAGGAAAAAGAATTGCGTGATCCTAGCCCTGATACAGCGCGTCCGTCAAGAAACGAAGAAAGTGCGAAACAGAAGTACAAACGCCTTGAAAATGAGTGCGAAGATATTGAAAGACAAATATATTCTGACAGGGGCTTAGTAGGATCCGACTGTATTGTTCCTTTTGATGTTCAACAAGGCATTATGCCCTACAGCATTAAGCTAGAGGAAGAAAAAATGAGGAATCGGATTAATGTGGAGGGGGAAGATGCTATCAGACAAGAGGCTCTAAAGAAGATTGCTTCATTGACTAACCTCAAGGAACAAAAAGAAAAAAGCAAAGAATACTCCGAATCTAAGCTCGAAACAGCTTGGTCTGCGGAAGAAAAGCGGCAGTATCAAATAGATATTGACGCATGCAAGCAAACGATTAAGGAATGTGAAGATGGCATTAAGAAAGCAAATGGAACCCTTGCAAAGCTGCCGTATTATTTAGATAAGAATTTTGTGGCGTACCAAAAAGTACATACTTTGAGTAAGATATCCAACCCGGATTATTCACCATCAATTAATTTAATGTATACGCAACACGACTATCACCATGTGAACACATGCGACCTGCCCGAGGTTATTGCTTGCCTTTCGACTGCGCTAAAGGGGTAAATGCTGAATGAAAAACATTAGCCGGAATGAGCCAAGCGACGCAACAGAGGAATATCGCAGCCCATCAAAATTTCTGATCGCTTCGGCGATAGGGATAATGAGTTTTTCTATAATCAATATTATGAAAATGAATGCGGCCTATGACAGCAATTTGTTTTTAGCAGGATATTCAGCATTTTATTTGCTGCCGCTTCATATCGCGTGCTTTGCAGTTATTTCGACGTTGAACGCCGCGCTAATACCGAGCAAAAACTGGAAAGTATTAGTGCCAATCGCTATGGTTCTTGGAGCATTGCCGTTTTATAATAATATGCGAATTTTTATTATATTAATAGCCGCGGCATGGATTCCATATGGCTTAATCAAGCGGCGCACTCCACTTTTAAAAATTAGCTATATTGCAGTATTGTTTGCCGTAATTACAGCTCTAATAACTGTATTGCTTTTGCCGCCGTATGATTGGTACGAACACTTTAGAGAAAGCAACCGAAGAACACCAATTACTACAGAAGAAAAACAAGCTGAACAACTTGCATTGTATGAGCAGTTTGTTGATAGCTGGCCGCTTTATCAGATAGAGGATTTTGATATTTCAAGCACGAGCTTTGACAGTGAATGGTACTCAACACAACAGCACGAGTACACCGCAACTCCTCTTTTAATTGAGCAAATCGCAGCAATATTAAAGGAAGCCCCTGCTGA
>CAYNCW010000166.1:0-6760 GCA_964395635.1 uncultured Oscillospiraceae bacterium | reverse complement strand
ATTGCCACACCAGACGCCAACGCAGCCACCAGCCCGAGGAACGCTCCGCCGTACAGGAAGCTGAATAACATCCCGCAAAAGGCAGCGATTAGCATAATGCCTTCCAGTGCGATATTGGGCACGCCTGCGACGTTGGAGACGACAGCCCCCATAGCCGCAAACAAAATCGGCGTGGCGACTCGCAAAACCGAATAGAAAAATTCGGTGGTAAAAACGATTTGTAGTATTTGCATTACGCTTTTACCTCCTTTTCAATCCACCGCTGTTTGTACTTATGCAGGAATCTCTCTGCTGAGATCAGCAAGATAATAATACACTGCAAAATAGCAATCATCTCGGTGGGGATGTCGGAATAGCGGTTGACCAAATCCGCTCCGATGCGTAGATAAGCTACAAACACAGCAGCACCAACCACCCCAAGCGGGTGATTGCCTGCCAGCATGGCAATCATAGCACCATCGAATCCATAACCGGGCAGTGCTGTCCATTCAAAGCGCTTATGTAGTCCCAGTGTTTCGGTGATGCCGCCCATTCCGGCTATAAAGCCTGCAACAACATGCGCCACCAGAATAACCTTGACCACGTTAATCCCAGAATATTTTGCAAATTGCTTGTTGTCGCCGGTCACACGTATTTCGTAGCCCCACTTGCTTTTGTAGAGAAAAATATAAACAAAGGCCACTGTGAGCAGTGCAAGTAAAAGACCCGTATGTATGCGTGTTCCCTCAATCATGCGCGGAAGTATCGCTGTGCTGCGGTATTTGTAGGACACAAGGCTCGCCACGCTTGGATCCCGCATAACGTTGTTGAGGATATACATGCCGGCTCCAAGCAAAATATTGTTCATCATCAGCGAGGTAACCATTTCATTTGCGCCATACTTTGCTTTGAGAAAGCCGGGAACAAGCATGATGGCAGAACCCACCAACCCACCAACTAGGATACAAACAAGCGGATGGAGCCCCCCCAGCTGCGTTAGCCAGATGGCCGGAAAGGAGCCAATCACACCCGCGAAGAAAAACACCCCCTCACCACCCAGATTAAAGAGGGAGGTTTGGAACAATATGGCCATCGAAAGTCCCGAGAAGATCAGTGGGATGGCAACCTCGATGATATTTCCCAGATACCGTTTGCTGGTAAATGGACCGACAATAAAGGTCTTAATGGATTCCAGCGGGTTGTTGCTTACTGCCAGAATAATGATAAACGCCACCAAAATAGCAATACACATTGAAGCCGCAGTACGAATGACCGCAAAAGATTTTTCTCTACTCATTCACAGCCCTCCTGATCTGTTCCGGTGAATGCCGCTCGATGCCGAGCATGCACAGCCCCAGCTGATCTTCACTAATCTGCGAAACGTCGTCGAAGTAAGCAACGATTTCGCCTTCATACATCACGATAATCGCATCCGACAGCTTGATCACCTCGCTGAGATCCGCCGACACCAGCAGTACTGCGCAGCCGTTATCCCGCAGCTCCACAATGCGCTTGTGGATAATATGTGCAGCGCCAATGTCTACGCCACGTGTGGGCTGCTCCGCAATCAATACACTGGGATTGTGGCTGCACTCTCTTGCCACAACCACCTTCTGCATATTGCCACCCGACAGCATGCCTGTTTTGTGCATATGCCCGGCACATCTGATTTCATAGCGTCCGATGTTCTGCTGAGCATACCGCACCATCTCGCGTTTTTTGAGTAGCCCCCATTTGCAAAACTCGTTGGAGGAGAACTTGTCCGAGACGATGTTTTCCATAATCGCGATATTTTTTGCCACGCCTTCCACCATTCGATCCTCGGGGATATAGCCAAATTGTGTATCTCGCAGCGTTTTCATCGTAAGGGTTTGGATCGGCTGTCCATTCACGGTAATTTTCCCCGTCTGCATCTCCAATCGCTTCGTGAGCAGTTTGACAAGTTCCACTTGACCATTGCCCTGCACACCTGCAATCCCCAGAATTGTGCCGCCACGCACGCCAAAGCTGATGTCCTTGAGAATCGGCAGATGGTCCCCGCTTTCCAGCGAAACGGCAGAAACACCGATGCGCCGTTCGCCACACTTCACAGGCCGTTTTGTGAGACTGGTGTCCACCTCCCAGCCGACAATTAGGTTGGAAATCTCCTGCTCGGACACCTCGCTAGTGTTGTAGCAGCCGATGTATTTGCCGCCGCGCATAACCGTGATACGGTCACAGATACGCTTGACCTCAGGGATTTTATGTGAGATGAAGATAATGGTGTGCCCTTGCTCTTTAAGATGCAAAAGCTCCTCAAAGAGTTGATCGGTCTCCTGTGGAGCCAACACAGCGGTGGGCTCGTCCAAGATCAGAATTTGCGCACCACGTGCAAGTGCCTTTAGAATCTCCAGCTTTTGTTTGACGCCAACCGACAGGGTTTTGGTGATTGCCCGTGCGTCGATCTCTAAATTGAACTTTTTACTGAGGGATTCTGTAAAACGAATTGCTTCTTCTCCGTTAACAAAGAACCCCTTTTTCGGTTCCATACCAAGAATGATGTTCTGGGAGGTAGTGAAGGAGTCCACCAGCATAAAATGCTGGTGGACCATCCCAATCCCATTGGCAATAGCTTCCTTGGAAGACGCAAATTTCACAGACTTCCCATGATATAGAATTTCACCGCTACTCATCCGTTCCATACCGAATAAAATTCTCATCAGGGTGGTTTTGCCGGCACCGTTTTCTCCCACGAGTGCATGTATTTCGCCCTTTTTGAGGGAAAAGTCAACTTCACTGTTTGCTACAATACCATTTCCATATATCTTGGAAATCTTTTTCATTTCTAATATACAGTCATCCATAGCGTCTTCCTTTCTCCCTACGGCTGGTGATGGTTAGGGACGTACTGAATCGCGAATCTGGTTCACCTGCTCGGTGGTCATTCCCTTCGCCTCGGTAATCGAAATGGTTCCTTCCATAACACCCTTTTGAATCTCCGCAATCTTAGCACGCTGCTCGGGGGTGAGCATCTTCTCATAGAACTCGTTTTCTGCTATACCAACAGCACCCTCCTTCAGGCCGAACACCTCACGGGAGCCGTAGTTCACATTGCCCGCCATTGCACGGCGCACAGCGTCTATTGCATTGTTGCTGACCATTTTAATGGCAGAGGTAATGATGACATTGGCCATTTCGGGGTTGCTGTCCTTCAGCGCCATCGCTTGGTCAGAATCAACGCCGATTACGTATTTTCCCTTTTCCACAGCAGCGTCAATGACACCGAGTCCTGATTGGCCTGCCGCTGCAAATACGATGGAAACCCCCGAATTGTAAAGCAAGAGTCCATTTTCCTTGCCCTTCGCAGAATCAGTAAAGCTGCCTACGTAGGAGGTTGCCACCTTGATTTCAGGCATAATCGATTGTGCGCCCTCAATATAACCAATCAAGAACTCATTGATGCCGGGAATATCCATACCGCCTACAAAGCCGATCTTGGTCTCCCCCAGTTCCTGTGCCTTCAATGCCGCTGCAACGCCTGCCGGGTAGCACATTTCATTGGTGCGTGTTCCCATCACATACAGGTTGTCAGGCAGGTCGGTCAACTCCGTGTCGAGATTGATAAACTTCTGGTCGGGGTACTCCTCTGCCACCTCTAGCAGTGCATCGTCGCAGTTGCTGGAGATTGTCAGAATCAGGTCATAGCCCTTATTACACAAATCCACAAAGGTGGGGTAATATTTGGTAGTATCGGTACCAACCTCTATATAATCTACCTGAACGCCAAGCTCGTTTTGAATCTGTTCAACCGAAGCAAAGGCGGCGTCAAAAAAGGACTTGTCTCCCAAATTCCCCGGAATCATCAGTACAACCTTATACTCGGTATTGTCTGTGGAAGTACTCTCTGCTTCACTGCTAGCGGGTGCACTGCTGCTGGCGGCGGGGGTGCTGCTGTCAGCGGGTTTCTCATCCGGCGGGGCCGAGCAACCGAATAGCGTTATAGCCGACAGCGCCATAGCCAAGATTGATGCAAATACTCTCTTTTTCATTTTTGAATCACCTTTCTTTTAAAAACCGTATATACCGGTTTATATCATCACAACATCCCGCACACCATTTGCCAAGGCAATTTCTTTTAACCGGATCATCTCTTCATCAGACGGGGAAGGAATGTCTCGCCACGGCTCGCGCACCCCCCACGACCGGAATTTAATGAGCTTATACCGCACCCCCGGCACGCCTCCGATCATCCGGCTGGCCATCTCCACCGTGCGAGCGCTGTTCAGCAGTCCCGGTACCACAACTGTCCGGATCTCAAACAGCTTGCCCATCTGCAACAAATACTCCAGATTGGAAAGCACCCCTGACACAGGCTGCCCCGTGAGCATCAAATGCTCCTGTTCATCGGTGGATTTTACATCCAGCATTGAGGCATCCATTGCTTGTGTCAGCGCGGGCATCTTCCGAAAATCCCTCTGTCCATTTGTATCCACAAAAGCGGTTTTGCCAATCGTATGTACCTTCTCAAACAGCTCTACCAAAAAATCATCGTACAGGGTACATTCTCCGCCCGAAGTGGTAATCCCCTGCGCAAACACTAGCTGTGGTGCAATCTCCCGCATGAGCTCATCTGGTGAGAGCAGCCGAGTTTTGGGTGAGCTGTCATGTGGGCAAGCTTGAATGCAGGCGTCACAATTATAGCAGAGTGTCTTGTCCCACGCAACAGTCCCGGCAGCAGTTTTCGCAAGTGCTCCGGCAGGACAAGCCGCAATACAGGTGCCACAGCCGGAGCAAAGGGAGATTGTTTCAGGGTTGTGGCAGTAGTTGCAGTTGAATGCACACCCCTGCAAAAAGACAGCTACGCGGCAGCCCGGTCCATCCACAAGGCTAAATGGGATGATTTTGTTTACCGGCGCTCTCATTACCGCACCCCGTTCACGCGGCGCTCTAAGATTTTAAGTCCCTTTTTGGCATTCATGCCCAGCACAGTAGCGTTATCCAGCACCATCTGTCCCTGCGAAAGCTTATCCATATCGGATTTTTTTACCAGATATCCGGTGACACGAATAACATCCGAATCGCTTGAATAGTAGGAGATATAGCGCATATCCATTGAGAATGCGCCCTTGATGATATCCAGAATAGCAGCTGGATTTTTTTTAGCTGTTTCATCAAACGGAAACAGCTCGCCAGTACCGGTTGAGAAATGCTTCTGCATCCGGGCAGTCACCGAAAGATGGGTCGCCAGCTCTGGCTCGTCGCCCACAGGCACCCGCACACCGGGGGTTACACCACTATCCTCGGCAATACCAACCTGCGCATGCATATACAACCTGCAGTGCTTTGGCTGATAAGCCTCCACAATTTCATGGATGCTGTCCAAAATTTCCTCACCTAGCAGATTGGCTGCTTCATGGTGCCCAAACCGGCCTTGTTCCTTTTCAGTGCTAAACAGAGTGTTTACACACTCTGCAAGACCCACCATGCCTACCATACCGACAAATTTATCCTTTTCAATCAGCCCCTCACGTGCTAAGAAGGAATTTTCAAAGAACTGGCAATCCTCCACAATGAACTGAATGCGCTTGTCAATCTGCTCACACTGCGCTTTAACTGCACGGGGCAATAAATCGTTTAAAAACTGTGTGCGACAGGTGGCAAGTGCACTTAGCTTTCGTAAATCAAGCCGTCCCAGCGTATAGCCGCCGCCGCCGATGGGCAGTACATTAAAGCAGCTCGATACTGCATAACGTGAGCCCCAATCACGCCGGTACATGGCATCGTTGACAAAGCTTGGCTTGGAGGAAGCCAACCCGCATGCAATCGCTGCTTCGGCAAATTCGTCACTTGTCTGCTCATTATAAATCAGCGACATATTTGGCACAGGTCGCTGCATCTTTGCGGTCAGCTCCAGAATAATCCGCCCCACACGGGTGTCCACAGGGCCAATGTTGCAGTGGCAGAAGGCATCTGGAATCGTGCGATCAACATGCTTGAGCAAAAACTCCACTGCTCGGCGGGTTTGTGCTTCATCAGTATCAAAGGGGGCAAGCAGGCGATCCAGATGTCCGATATACACCAGTTGTCCGCCAGCTGACGGCACATGATGATACATGATTAACAGGTTAGAAACCGCTTCCCAGATGTCTTTCGGTGGATCTAACATCAAAAACGCGCAACCCTGCGCAAAAAACTTATCAAAATCCATTGTGACATACCGTGGACGATAGGGCAACTTGCCCTCGCACATATCAAATACAACCCCTTGCTTCACAAAGTAAGCTGCATCATCCGATAGCGCAATCGGGTCGGCAAAATCCTCCGCCGCCTTGGCCATCGCCATCCATCGTTGATTAAAGGTTAAGGTTGGGTCCTTGATGATTTTAAATACATCTGCCATGCTCGCACCTCCTGTAATTACATACGAATACCTGCGCCATACATACCACCGCACTGTGATAATTTGTACTTTTACGTAAATTGCTGTTTTATTATAAAAGGAAAAAAGTATATAGAAAAGGCCACATGGCTTGATCTGCTCACCTAATATGTTGTTTTGTTAAAAATATATGAATTATAAGTATTACTTTTAGATACATTCCTGATAGACCCAAAAACAGGATCTATAAAGAGTTACTCAACAAAAAACGGTGATAATGGAAATTGTAACTTACCCAGCAATCTTGAGTATAACAGTGGTATTTTTGATGGTACATACGTTAGGATGGTTTCTAGCCTTCAGAAACATATAAAATCGATCCTAAGACTGCCAAATATGATGGTTTATCTCGTTAAAGATGAA
>CAYNCW010000165.1:0-6799 GCA_964395635.1 uncultured Oscillospiraceae bacterium | reverse complement strand
TGGGATCCTTTGGTATAGAAAGCTTTACCCCCATTATCAACCTACCCAATGCGGCAATTTTGGGTGTGTGTGCAGCAGTTGACGAGCTGTGTATGGCGGAGGATGGCACCATAGAAAATCACAAGAAGATGACACTATCCCTCACCTTCGACCATCGTTTGTTGGATGGTGTACCACCAGCCAAGTTCCAACTTACCCTAAAAGCGCTTTTGGAAAAACCCATGGACATTTTACTGTAATACCTGCCTAGGGGATACAACTATATATGTATGGGAAGGCTTTTTCCCATTAAAAGGAGATGATAGATTGGCAGCAATCTATGATGTGGCGGTGATTGGCGGCGGTCCGGCAGGGTATGTGGCCGCCATCAAGGCAGCGCAGTTGGGTGGCAAGGTTGTCCTGTTTGAAAAGGATACGGTTGGCGGAACCTGCCTTAACCGGGGATGCATTCCCACCAAAACCTACATTAAAACCGCCGAATATATACACAATGCCCACAATGCCCACAAAAGGGGGATCCACCTGGATGTTTCCTCTCTCAGTGTGGATATGCCCAAGGTAAAATCGGTTAAAGACGATGTGGTAAAAAAACTTACCGGCGGTGTTGCCGGGCTTCTGAAAGCTTACGGTGTGGAAAAGGTGCAGGATACTGCACGCTTGGCTGCTCCCGGTAAGGTGGAGGCCGGCGGCAAGGTATGGGAAGCAAAGAATATTATCTTATGCGGTGGGTCGGTGGCCGGGCGGATTCCGGTTCCGGGTATGGATCATTTCAAGGTTGTCACCTCGGACGGTATATTGGAAATTACAGAGGTGCCAAAACGCCTGGTTGTTATAGGTGGTGGAGTAATCGGCTGCGAAATAGCCACTGCATTTTCTGCCTTTGGAAGCCAGGTAACCGTTGTAGAAGCTGCGCCGCGGATTGTATCCACCATGGATGCAGATGTGTCCGCAGTTATCCATAAGGCTTTGGTCAACGACGGTGTAACCATAATGACCGATGCCAAGCTGGAATCCATCGGTGATGAAGGAGGTCTCCCGGTACTGAACATTTCCGGGGGAACCAAAATTCAAGCGGATTTGGTGCTGTTGTCGGTTGGTAGAACCGCGGATCTGGAGTGTATGGGGGCTTTGGCTTCTCAAATTCAAACAGAGCGGGGCAAAATTGTAACCGATGACCATATGCGAACCAATTTGCCTGGCATATATGCTGCTGGTGACCTGGTGGCAGGACAGCTGATGCTGGCCCATGCAGCCTTTAAAATGGGTGAAGTGGCAGCCGCAAATGCTATGGGGCACGACGAAAAAGCAAACCTGCAGGTGGTACCCGGTTGCCTGTATACCATACCGGAAGCGGCTTCTGTAGGCCTTACCGAAGAGCAAGCCGCCGCACAACAAGAAATCCTTGTGGGACGCTTTATGATGGGTGCCAACGGCAGATCCCTTGCGTCCGGGGAGTCTGACGGGTTTATCAAAGTAGTTGCAGACAAAAAATATGGCGCCATTTTGGGTGTGCACATGGTGTGTGCTGCTGCTACCGAAATGATAGCCGAGGCAGCATCCTTAATGGCTATGGAAATCACTGTACACGAAGCGGCAGAGATTATCCATCCACATCCCACCTTTAACGAAGCCTTTATGGAAGCATGTGCCGATGCACTTGGCAGATGTATCCACCTCCCGCCCAAAAAGCGGTAGTCTACAATGTCCAATAGCATCTGATAGTTTGTTCCGGTGCTGGGGAGATACAATGGGATAGCGGAGAGAACCGCTGTCCAGGCAAAAAACTATTGAAAGGAGACGCTATATGAACAATGAACAGCCTGCTCTGTTGCAAGGCATGGAAATTCGCCCTGAATTTGTTCTGCTGAACATGGATGCGAATAGCAATACCGAAGCCATTGAAAAGCTGGCAAGCAATCTGGTGAACCAGGATATGGTGAAACCAAGCTTTCTGCCCGCCATATTGAAAAGGGAGGAGGAATACTGCACCGGTCTTGCGTTTGAAGAAATGGGAATTGCGATTCCCCATACCGACGCGGAACATGTGAACAACCCCTGTATTGCCATCGGTGTTCTCAATAAGCCGGTAACCTTCCAATCCATGGGAATGCCGGATGTTCCCTGTGAGGTGGAAATGCTGATTATGTTGGGGATTACCGAGCCCCACACACAGCTGGATTTCTTGAAAACCCTCATGCAGATTTTCCAAACACCTGGTCGCCTAAACACCTTGAAAGCTTGCACTACGCAGCAAGAACTGGTAGAAACCTTTAAATCTTATTTTGTGTAATACCCTGGCCAGACATATAATCTAATAAAAAGGAGAAATGGTATGAAAAACATTATACTGGCATGCGGAACCGGCATTGTTACTTCCACCGCTGTTAGCCAACGTCTGCAAAAGGCCCTGAACGAAAAAGGATGGGAAGGCAAATACAAGATTACCCAGTGCAAAATTGCAGAAGTACCGGCAAAATCTGTTGACGCGGATCTTTGTGTGGCAACCACCACTGTTTCCGGTGATATCAAGTGCCCTGTTATCATGGGCGTGGCTTTCCTCACCGGCCGCGGAACCGAGCCAATTTTGGAGCAGATTATCAAACATCTGGAAGCATAAGCGATATCAAAAGTTGGATCGTTTTATGCAAGAACAAACTTGAGGAGGATTTTTGTATGAACGCTATTCTGAGTGTATTTGACTATATTTCTAGCCTTGGCGCGTCTGTAATGATGCCTATTATCATCTTTATTATGGGTGTTTGCATGCGTGCAGGTGTGGGTAAATCCATCCGTGCAGGTCTTACCGTTGGTGTTGGCTTTATCGGCTTGAACCTGGTTATCGGCATGATGGGCGGCAACCTGGGCCCTGCTGTGCAAACTATGTCCGAGCGCTTTGGTCTTTCGCTGTCCATTATTGATGTGGGTTGGCCTGCAGCAGCAGCCATTGCATTTGCGTCCACTGTAGGTGCAGTGATTATCCCTGTATGTTTGGTAGTAAACATTATTATGCTCCTTACCAACACTACCCAGACTGTTGACATCGACATTTGGGACTATTGGCACTTTGCCTTCACCGGCGCTTTGGTTGCTATCATCACCGGCAGCCAGTTGATTGGTGTTTTGGCTGCTGTGCTCAATATGGTTATCGTTATGGTTATCGGCGACATTACCGCCCCTGGTATCGAAGAGTATAATGGTCTGCCCGGTATCTCTCTGCCCCATGGCTTTACCACCGCATTTGTACCCGGCGCTTTGATTATTAATAAGCTCATTGACATTATCCCCGGTATCAACAAAATCGACATAGACATGACCAAGCTGCAAAAGCGCTTTGGCGTGTTTGGTGAACCCATTCTGGTTGGTACTGTACTGGGTATTCTCATCGGTATTTTGGCTGGATACACTGTTGGCGGCGTTTTAGCGCTGGGTATTACTCTGGGTGCAGTGCTGGTGCTCATTCCCAAGATGGCAGCTATGCTGATGGAAGGTTTGCTCCCTGTATCCGACGCAGCTTCCAATTTTATCGAAACCCGGTTCCAAAATCGTGGTAAAATTTACATCGGTTTGGATTCCGCTGTAGGTATCGGCCACCCCACTACACTGGCAGTTTCTCTGCTGCTGGTTCCACTTACTGTGTTCCTGGCAGTTGTATTGCCCGGCAACCAGGTGCTTCCCTTCGCCGACCTTGCAGTTATCCCCTTTATGTTCGTTTTGATTATCCCTGTTGTTAAAAACAATGGCTTCCGTGCGCTGATTGTTGGTATCTTCACCATTGCCAGTGGTTTGTGGATTGCCACCGACCTGGCTCCCATGATCACCCAAGCTGCTATTAACGCACATTTTGATATGCCTGCCGGTGCTACCCAAATTTCCAGCATCTGCGACGGTGCAAACCCCCTTACCTGGGGTATTGTCCGCCTTAACGGCCTTGGCATATTCGGTATTCTTATTGTAGCTGCTATTGCTGTTGCTATGGCTATTTACAACAGAGGCCGTATCATCAAAGAAGCCGCTAAGCTTCGCGCTGAAAACGTATAACATAGACGGTTTGTTTGAGTCGTGTGCCGCCCTAAGCGGCCTGTATGAGTCTTTCATAACATTATTACACGGCGGCTGTTTATCGCAACTTTAAATGAACGCAAGCAGCCCATACCTCCGGCTTGGCCGGAGGGTGGGCATCTTTTTCTTCTAAACCTTTTATGCTGGAGGGCACCATAATGCAAAAGACATATCAGTACAATCCCAAGGAGTATTTTACCCAGATAACCTTGGTGGGGATTTTTACCACCCTTATTGTTGCATTTTGTGTGGTAATGGCTTTTATCAGCCAACAGCCGTTATTGTTTGGCTTTATCGCATTGGTTGCAGGATACTCCAGCTGGAACACCTTTATTTCTGGGTCCAACCCCAGTAAGGTTATTTTGGAAGAGGACGGCATCTCCTTTCTCTCCTATGGCAGGGTGGATAGATACGACTTTGATAAAATAACCAGCTTTCGTGCAAAGGATTTTCGTGGCTCGGGAAAGATCTTTTTGCGTGTGAACAACAGTGGAATGCTAAAAGGCCGCTATTGGATTCACACCGCCCAGTTTAACGACGGGGAGGAGTTGTTTTTGTATCTGCTTAAGCTGGAATACAAAACCCACCCAACCTCCATCAAAGCTCGAGCATGGGATTCCACCCGCCCCAACGAAGATAAAACACCTGTACTGCCTTGGAATCTTCCCAAAGAAACAGAGGGGGATCCAGCAAGCCAACCCAAAGCATAACATATGTGGAGTTTAGAAAGGAAGTGTCCCTGCAATGAAATTTCAGCAGCAGCGCGAAGAGGTGCGCCAAGCCGGCATGAAGCTCGATCGATATGGTCTTATTGCCCTTTCCGGCGGCAATGTGAGTATGCGGTTGCCCTCCGGAGAAATTCTGGTTACACCTTCCGGTATGATTTACGAGGATATGGTGCCAGAGGATGTTCTGGTTGTGGATTTGGAAGGTACTGTGATAGAAGGGGAGCGTTCGGCTTCGGTGGATACTCAGGCCCTGCTGTACATCTTCAAGCATATGCCGCACATAAACGCTGTTATCCACACCCATCAGCCCTATGCAACTGCTGTGGGGCTTGTGGCAGACGAATTACCTTGCATAGTCACTACCTTGCCCAACGCCACCAAAGGCCCTGTTAAGGTTTGCCCATTTTCATCTGCAGCCAGCTTGGATATGGGGATTCAGACTGTTGAAAATGCAGGGGATACATTGGCAGTTATCTTAAAAAACCACGGTGTAATGGCTTTAGGAACCACCCTGAAAGAGGCACTGTACTCCTGTGTGTATCTGGAGGAAGCGGCCAAAACCTATGTATATGCCCACAGCATGAGTGGTAACGTAGCCTGTTTAACCGAAGCCCAGACCCAACAAGCGGTGGAGGTATTTAAATATTACGGACAAGGCAAAGCACCTATGCCCGAAGAGGTAACCCAGAAGCGCGACTGATAGCTGTTGCTTGGCACTCATATACGCCTTACAAATCTTGGGAGAATTCGCATTCAGGAAGGGGCAATCTACAATGAACTTGGATATACTAACCGAAATGTCAAACCGATATGGCAAGGATAAGGACTATATATTGGCTGGAGGGGGCAACACTTCGGTTAAACTGGACAATATTATGTATGTAAAAGGATCCGGCTGTTCTTTGGCAAATGTAACACCCGAAGGGTTTATTGGTGTGGATGTGGAGAAGCTGAGAGCAATGCTGGAAAAACCATATCCCGACAATGATGATGCCAGAGAAGCCCTTGCTTTGCAGGATATGATGGCAGCTAAACTGGATCAGGCAGACGAAAAACGCCCCAGTGTGGAATGTATTCTCCATGCCATATTCCCCTATAAGTACGTGCTGCATCTGCACCCTGCCATAATAAATGGAATATCCTGCAGCAATGAGGGGAAAAAAGCCTGTAAAGAGGTTTTGGGGGATGAAGTTGCCTGGGCCGGAAGAGCCAAGCCTGGATACATTTTGAGCAAAACCTGTTATGACGCTTTTAACACGTATAAGGCAGAAAAGGGGAAATACCCCCAAGTAGCGATGCTGCAAAATCATGGCATCTTTGTAGCTGCCGAAACAGTGCAGGAAATTGACGCATTGTTGGCGGATGTTGTAGCAAAAATTAAAGCAAAGATAAAGGAGCAACCGGATTTTACACCCATAAAAGCTCCTGCCCAAGCGGAAGAATATATGGCCACCCTCAAGCAGCTGTATGCAGATGCGGTTGGCTCAGATGCATTTGCAGTTTTCTGCACCAATCAGCAGGTAATTGCATTTGCAAAGGATAAAGAGGCTATGCAGCCGTTGTCTATGCCCTATTCTCCGGATCACATTGTATACTGCAAAGGGTCCCCGTTGTATATTCAAACGGGAGAGGATATAGGCACTGCATTCAAAGGCTTTATAGAAAACCATGGATACGCACCGGTTATCGTTCTAATGCAGGATGTGGGATTTATTGCTTTGGGCAAGGATGAAAAATCAGCGGAAAACGCCAAGTTGCTCTTTCTAGATGCTATGAAGATTGCAGTGTATGCCCGGAGCTTTGGGGGATCTGCCTTGTTGGATAAAGAGTTTGCCCATTTTATGATTTATTGGGAATTTGAAAGTTATCGTTTAAAAGCAGAAAAATAACACCAAAAAGGGGAGGAAGGTGGTATCCCTTCTACACTTTCCTCCTACTTATTTATGAGATTAGATTAACTATAAAATTTTATGAAAAAATGGGTATGAGTTCTAGAAGTATCATTATGGAAA
>CAYNCW010000164.1:0-6807 GCA_964395635.1 uncultured Oscillospiraceae bacterium | reverse complement strand
CACCGTGCCTGCAAGCTTTTTTTTGAGATTCAGCCGAGTCTTTTCAGCGTTCTCCCGGCTGCGCTTGTTCACCAACACCTGCTCAGCAATCTTAGCAGCATCATCTGGGTTTTCAATAAAGTAAACCTCCAACGAATGCTTGAGAAACTCAGTCATAGTCTCGTAGATAAACTTGTTGGTTATGGCCTTTTTGGTCTGGTTCTCATAGGAGGTTTGGGTGGAAAAAGATGAGGAAATTAAAACTAGGCAGTCCTCAATATCTTGGAATGTGATTTTACTCTCATTTTTTAAATATTTTTGACTCTGCTTTAAGTAGCTGTCAATCTGGCTTACAAAGGCAACCTTTACAGCTCGCTCTGGGGATCCGCCATGCTCCAAAAAGCTGGAGTTGTGGTAGTATTCACATAGCTTTACCCGGTTGGAAAAGCAAAGGGCTACCCCCAACTTCACCTTATACTCCGGCTTGTCTGCACGGTCCCTGCCCTGACGGTCGGCTTGCCAAAACTGAACCGGTGTGAGGGTATTCTCCTCCACCAGCTCGTTGATGTAATCCACGATACCGTCTTTGTAAAGAAACTCCTGGCTTTCAAAACCAGAGGGTGTCTGGCGTTTAAAGAGAAAGGTTACCCCTTTGTTCACCACCGCCTGGCGTTTGAGAACATCCACAAAATAGCTTTCCGGTACATGAATATCGGTAAATACGTCAATATCCGGTCGCCATTTGATTTTGGTGCCGGTTTTTTTACCTGCTGACGGTATTTTTTGCATCTCTCCTGCTATTTCACCTTTTTCAAAGTGAAGGTTGTACTGAAACCCATCCCGGAAAATCTCTACATCCATATATTCCGAGGCATATTGGGTGGCACAGAGACCCAAACCGTTGAGTCCCAGAGAATAGCTGTATTCATCCCCGTATTTGCCACCGGCATAAAGTTCGCAGAATACCAGCTCCCAGTTGTATTTCTCCTCATTTTGGTTGTAGTCTACCGGTATACCTCGGCCAAAGTCCTGGATTTCAATAGACTTGTCCAAAAAACTGGTGACCACAATGCGGTTGCCATGCCCTTCCCTTGCCTCGTCCACCGAATTGGACAGGATTTCAAAGATGGCGTGTTCACAGCCCTCTAAACCATCCGAGCCAAAGATAACCCCTGGGCGTTTGCGCACCCGGTCAGCGCCTTTTAGCGCGGCAATGGATTCGTTGGTATAGGCTTTATCTGCTTTTTTTGCGGTCATATATCCTGTTTCCCCTTTGTTAGCATTCCTTTTATCATAATATCTGTTAAGCTTCCGGTTGTCAAGGAAAGCCCCCTACAACACCCTAAGCATCACCGGCTTGCGCTGACGGTAAAATGCAAAGTACTCAAATCCCGCTTCGCTTAAATAGCCCATAGCTGCCTGTTGTCCAGTTCCCACATCCACCGCCTTGTGGGCATCCGAGCTGATTGTAACATATTCACCACCCAGCTGACGAAAACGGCGCACCACCCAAAAGGGCGGCATGGTATCGCCAAGCACACACCGCAGTCCCGAGGTGTTGATTTCAATCCCTTTGCCCCGCTGAACAATCACCTTCATTACCTCTTCCAGGTGATCTGCATAGCGGCGTGGGTCGATGGATACCCCATTGTTGCGCATAGCACAGCGCAGCGGAAAGGTAAGATGGGCCATAACATCATAGTTGCCCTGTTTTGCATAGTCAAGCAGTGACTCAAAATAAAGCTCAAACATATTGTCTATCTGCTTTTGGGACAGTGTAGTATAATCCACTGTGTAGTAGTCATCCTGTCCATCCACCCTGTGAACCGACGCCAAAACAAAGTCATAGGGTTGGGCCTGTAGGATTCTATCAACCTCCGTCCAATCCCTGTGGGGCTGAGCCATTTCAACTCCCAGCGCTACCTCGAGTCTTCCCCGAAACGCTTCTTTTGCTGCCAATACATCCTTTGCGCTTTGGGCAATCCACTTGGTATAATCGTGGGTATCCATTTGGTCAAATTCGCAATGATCGGTAATGGCAATACCGGCAAGGCCTTTATCAATAGCTGCCTTGCACATCGCCTCTACACTGTCTACCGCATCCGGCGAATTGTTGGAATGCATGTGAGAATCAAACCGATTGTAAAACAAAGCGAAACCTCCTTAAATTACCCTCCTCGGCAATTTAAAAATACTCAACTGGGTGTTTTCTTTGGGGGGAATCCATATTTTTCCGGTAAAAGCAACAGAAACTTTTCACCAGTATATTATCATAGCATATTTTTTATAAGATTATAGCGTATGAATGTGAAAACCCTAAAAAGAATTTATACTTTTCACAAATTGTGGTATCATAGTATTAATTTGAAAAAATTCTAGATATATTGCCTCAATATCCGGCCGCAAAAGGATGCTTGTGCCGGAATCTGTTGAAAACCCAATTGTAAATCAGGAGGTTTTTTTTCATGAACAGCATTGTCCGCATAACCGGTATGATAAACAAGGTCAACTGTGCCAACCCATTGGACTGTGTGGAGGAGATAGGCCAGCTTTTGTCCGAATCCTCAGTAGAAGATAGCGATATACTGCTATTTCCCAAGCTTGCACTGTGTTCGCCCAGCTGCGGCAATTTATTTTTAAATAGGATGCTAACCGATCAGTGTTCCCATGGGCTGAGGGTATTGCAGCAAAAGACCAAGGAGTTGTCCGGATATGTTGTGGTGGGCCTTGCAATAGATGACTGTGGACGAGCGGTATCGGCCATGGCTGTTTTGCATAAAGGCGAGTTGATAGGGCTTGTTCCCACAATGGACAACCCTTCCCCCTTTCTCAATAGTGGGTTTTCCCAGCAGCTGTTGCCGCTGGAGACTGTTTTTACCTGTGGCAGTATGCGCTTTTGTGTACTGGCCTGTGATCCTTCCACCCTGGCGTTCCGGGCGGCAGCTGCGGTTCAGCTAGGGTGCGATTTGATACTAGTTCCTGCCTATAGCCCAGTATACGCTGGATATATTGATGAAATTTGTCAAACCGCCCAGGTTGTTTCCCAATCTGTGGGATGTGCCATAACGGTGGTAAACGGTGGGGTGGGCAACACCTCCTCCCCCTATGCGTACAAAGGGTTTGTGGCGGTGTATGAATGCGGCAAGGAATTGGTGCGCAAAGAGAACAGCTATCAGGCCTTTGCTGTTTCCACCGATTTGGATACCGATATCATCCGTGCCAACAAAAAGCTTAGCAACTACACACCATCTGCCCACTCTATCCCTTTGGTTAACCCGGATAAGGGGCTGTTACGCCAGCTTTCCAGAACACCCTTTTTGCCAGAAACCGATACTGGTCGGTACCTAACCGATTTGTTTGACCTCCAGGTTTGTTCGCTGGTGTCCCGCATGGAAAACACCGGTATCAACAAACTGGTGCTGGGTATTTCCGGCGGATTGGACTCCACCGGTGCTTTGCTTGTAAGTGCAGCTGCTATGGACGTTCTGGGACTGGCCAGAGACAACATCATAGGCATTACCATGCCGGGATTTGGCACCACCGACCGCACCTACTACAATGCTTTAAGCTTGTTGGAGCGGCTGGGGGTTACCCGCCGTGACATTTCTATCCGCCAATCTGTGCAGCAGCACTTTGAGGATATTGGCCATTCCGGCGAGAAAGACACCACCTTTGAAAATGCACAGGCCAGAGAGCGGGCACAGATTTTGTTGGATGTGGCCAACAGTGTATCCGGCCTGGTGGTGGGCACCGGCGATTTGTCCGAAGAGGCTTTGGGCTTTTGCACCTTTGCAGGGGATCACATTGCCAACTATAATGTGAATGTTTGTATTACCAAAACGGTTCTGCGGGCACTGGTGGAGCATATTGCCGAAAGCGGTGTGATGAATGGGGTTGCAGATGTGCTGCAAGATATTTTGGAAACTCCAGTAAGCCCGGAACTGTTGCCTCCTGCCGAATCGGGGGAAATGAAACAAAAAACCGAGGAGATTTTGGGGCCCTACGAACTCCATGACTTTTTCCTTTACCATTTTGTCAAGCATCATTTCCATCCGGTAAAACTGTTGTATTATGCATGTGTGGCCTTTACCGGCAGTCTGGAGCCTGCCTTTATCAAGGATAAGCTGCGACTGTTCTTTAAGCGTTTTGCTGCTGGACAGTTCAAACGTTCATGTGCACCGGATGCTGCCAGTATCTCCCAGGTAAACCTTAACGGCGTAAACTATTATATCCCCTCCGATTTGGATCCCAGCTTTTTGTTGCAGGAGCTAGATGAGATTTCCTTGTAGCGTGCTTTGTGGTTTTTCCCAGGCGCCTTATCCGCGCCTGGGATACATAGTAAAAACATACACAGAAGGGATTGTAGTACAGATGAAAAAAGCGGTTGTAACAGTGATAGGCAAGGACATGGTGGGGATATTGGCTAAGGTATCCACCAAATGCTCGCAGCTGAATGTGAATGTAATCGAGGTTACCCAGTCGGTGCTCCAGGATCTGTTTGCCATGATTATGCTGGTGGATATGACCAATATGAGCTGCCCTTTTGCCCAATTTACTGCCGAAATGCAGGAAACCGGAAAAGAGCTTGGACAAACCATTCATGTTATGCACGAGGATATCTTCAATTCCATGCACAGAATTTAGCATATGCGCTACTGAATATTGGAGGATTGGTTACCGATGTATAATGCCAGCGATATTTTAGAGACTATCACCATGATCCAGGACGAAAATCTGGACATTCGCACCATAACCATGGGCATTTCCCTGCTGGACTGCGCTGACAGCGACATTGAAAAAAGCTGCCAGAAAATTTACGACAAGATTACCACCAAGGCTAAAGACCTTGTGTCCACCGGCGAAGCCATTGAAGGCAAATACGGTATTCCCATTATCAACAAACGCATTTCGGTTACCCCCATTGCTATGCTGCTGGGGGCTTCTGGCGGTGACCCCGTACGCTATGCAAAAACCCTAGATGCAGCCGCAAAAGCAGTTGGGGTGAATTTTATCGGCGGCTATTCCGCCCTGGTACATAAAGGGTTTTCTCCGGGAGATCTGGAACTGGTGCGCTCTATTCCTGATGCCCTGGCTGCCACCGAGTTTGTATGTTCATCGGTGAATGTGGGTTCCTCCAAGTCCGGCATCAATCTGGATGCTGTGGCTATGATGGGCAAAATAGTGAGAGAGTGCGCAGAAAAAACCGCCCAACGGGAATGCATTGGTGCAGCTAAACTGGTGGTGTTTTGCAATGCGCCGGAGGATAATCCCTTTATGGCGGGGGCTTTTCATGGTCCAGGAGAACCAGACTGTGTTATCAACGTAGGTGTTTCCGGCCCCGGTGTTGTCCGCTCTGCCATTAAAAAGACACAAGATCAAAACCTGGATATCACCCAAATTGCCGACATCATTAAAAAAACCGCTTTTAAAATAACCCGTATGGGGCAACTAGTGGGTACTGAGGCTTCCCGCAAGCTGGGTGTACCCTTTGGTATTGTGGACCTGTCTCTGGCTCCTACACCTGCTATCGGAGATTCGGTGGCCCACATCTTAGAGGAAATCGGCTTGGAAAAATGCGGCGCACACGGCACCACCGCTACACTGGCACTGCTCAACGATGCGGTGAAGAAAGGTGGAGTTATGGCTTCATCCAAGGTGGGAGGACTTTCTGGCGCTTTTATTCCGGTGAGCGAGGATGCCGGTATGATAGAGGCAGCCCGCTGCGGTGCATTGTCTTTGGAAAAGCTGGAGGCGATGACCGCTGTGTGCTCGGTGGGACTGGATATGATTGTGATTCCCGGCGATACACCTGCTGAGGTTATCTCCGCCATCATTGCCGATGAAGCAGCCATTGGCATGGTAAACTTTAAAACCACCGCTGTGCGGGTGATTCCCGCTATCGGCAAAGCCAGCGGAGAGGAGCTGAACTTTGGCGGTTTGTTGGGGTATGGCCCGGTTATGAGGGTAAATAACTTTTCCCCGGCTCGGTTTATCTCCAGGGGTGGCCAGATACCGGCACCGCTACAAAGCTTAAAAAATTAGAAGTATACTTCCATTGTTTCATTTGTACAATATTGCTATCTTTCAACCGGCTAATTCCAAGAATAATCAGGGCTTTACCCATTGAAAATACCTATAAATAGGTATAGACTTGTAACCATTACAGGGCCACAGAGAGGGGTTGTTGTTTTGAACACCATCGTTGACAAATTGTTGGATGTAGACAAAGAAGCTAGGGCATTGTTGGACGAAGCCCAACAATACTACGAAAAAACCGTAGCAGAAATTGAGGTAGAAAAACAACAGCTCTACAATGAATACAAGCGCAGGGTAGAAAAGCACATTGCCAGCGCCCACCGCGCCCACCAAAGCGAAGCAGAGGAAGCCATCACCACTATTAAAGCCCGGCAGGACGCTATAGCCTTGGAAATGGAATCGGTGTATCAGCAAAACCACAAACAGTGGCAGGATGATCTGTTCCAGCGCTGTGTGACAGGATGGTGACCTTTGTTGCCTACATTGTACGCCGAAAACGCATTGGCTGCTAAAATTCATTCTCTCTATGGCAAACGCCTGACCCAGGAAAATTATACCCAGCTGCTGCAAAAGAAAACGGTAGGAGAAGTAACTGCGTACCTAAAGCAGGAAACCGCCTACAGCTCCTGTTTGGGAGAAGTGAAAGAGGATCTGATCGTCCGCGGGCAGCTGGAAAACCTGCTGCGCAAACGCAGTGTGGATATTCACCTAAAGCTCACCCGCTACAGCCATAAGAATGATATTTACTCAGTATTGTTCGCTTTCAAAAAAGAAATAGAACAGCTCTTATTG
>CAYNCW010000163.1:0-6838 GCA_964395635.1 uncultured Oscillospiraceae bacterium | reverse complement strand
AAGGTGATTTTCATATGTATTAAATCCTATATATCTGCCATACTAAAAAACCCCTGCGAGTTCATCTCGCAGGGGTTTCTTGTGACAGTTTTTCCAACTCTTCCGGTTCAATTTTTAAAAAGCAGTTCATCAGTCCAGGGTCAAATTGGGTTCCGGTAGATTGCATCATAATTTCAATTGCCCGTTGGTGGGACATCCTTGGCCTATATACACGGTCTGTACACAGGGCGGAATAGGTATCGGCTATGGAAATAACACGCGCTTCCAAGGGGATTTTGTCTCCGGGAAGAGCATAATAGCCTGTTCCATCAATGCGTTCATGGTGATAGAGCACCCAGTCGCCAATATCAGAAAAGCTGGTATCCTCCAGCATCAGCTTGCCGTTGCTGGGATGGGTTTTGATGCTTTCCCATTCCTGCTCAGAGAGCTTGCCTTGCTTGTTTAAAATCTCGTCCTTAATGCTGATTTTGCCAATATCATGCAGCATAGCAGCATCCAAAAGTTTGGCTCTGTTGAGCATATGCTTATAGCTGTCGTCTAAATACTCATAAAACAACTGCACAATATGATACACATGCTGGGAATGTCCTCTGGTATAAGCATCCTTCATATCAATGGCATTCACAAAGGCGCTCATCACCTCCAGGGTTTTTCCCCGAAGCAGATCAGCCATTTTGCCTTGGATCCGCACCACCAGGCAAACAAACACCGCCCCCAAAAAAAAGATAATCCCCATTAGCATATAAATTGGTTGGGCGGCATTGCGGATACTATCCACCGTGGCCATCAGGTATCCCATTATAAAAATGTACAATAACACCAGCGCAAAATTCTGGGGCATCCGGCGCATCTTTTGCATCTGATACAGCTCTTTGCGAAACTCCAGCAGCATTCGGTGGTAACGAATGGTGGCAAACAGCATAATAACCGTTCCCGTAGCGATAAGCAGCACACTTGTCAGCCAAACTCCAAACATATACCCACCGTCCCTTCGCTATCCGTGTCTTTGCGCAATACTAAAGCCACCGCAATCCCACGGCTTTAGTATTGCGTTCTGCACCTGCTATATACTAAATTAACGCCCGTTTTTTATAGCATACCTTGGCTTTGCCCAATGCCTTAGGAAAACACAATTTGTGGTTAACCTTTTCTAAACAGTATACAAGATAGTCCCCCGGTATGTCAACAAACACTGCTGGATACTCCGGTAACCAAATATATCGTATACCCCAGTATACCATAAGTTTGCTGAAAATAACTTGTCCATTTTTAAATTTTAAAACAGGTATAGCAGCCATATAGGCCTTATCACCCGTTGGCTTTTTCCCGCTGGTGAATAAAGGTTATATATTCGTTGATGCTAGAGCGTCCTTGGGGAGTAAGTTCCCCATACAATGTTAAAAACTGCGCCAAGGCCTTGTAATTTTTTAAACTGCTCAACCCCAAAAGATAGTCGGCACTTACATCAAACAGGCAGCAGATAGCAAGCAGCATAGCCTGATCTCTGGGAAAGGCCACGCCGGATTCATAATTGCCCACCTGCCTGCCGGATACCCCCAGCACACTGCCCAGCTGGGCCTGGGTCATTCCTTTTTCTTCTCGGAGACCTCGCAGTCTTGCACCCAAATTCATTATATCCCCCCGCCCTATGGCTTGTTGTCCATCCTTATTCCAGCCTATGTGGCTTAGTGGCAAAAGATGCCCCTGGTTTGGGGGGAATTGCAAAAAGAAAGACTATACAAAAACAGCGGCTTACTACGACAGATCAAGTATTTTTACATTTTTTATACACAGAAAATGCTGAGCAGTATTTTTAAACAACCTGGCGCTGTACTATTGAAACCTTGTTTCTCTTTTTACAAAAAGAAAAAAGCTGCGGCCCCTTTTGGGGACCACAGCTTTGTGCAGGTGAAAAAACTTATTTAACTTCGACTTTAGCGCCTGCTTCTTCAAGGCTCTTCTTAAGAGCTTCAGCATCGTCTTTGCTGATGCCTTCTTTAACAGCCTTAGGAGCGCCGTCAACCAGCTCTTTTGCTTCTTTCAGGCCCAGGCCGGTAGCGTCCTTAACCAGCTTGATAACGCCCATTTTGCCAGCGCCAGCGTCAACCAGGATAACGTCGAACTCGGTCTTCTCTTCAGCAGCAGGAGCAGCAGCAGCAGGAGCAGCAGCAACAGCTACAGGAGCAGCAGCGGAAACGCCAAATTCTTCTTCCAGAGCCTTAACCAGCTCGGACAGCTCCAGAACGGTAAGAGCTTTTACTTCTTCAATCATATTCAAAACTTTTTCAGATGCCATGATGTAGTTACCTCCATATTTTCATTTCAAAATTATTGTGAGTTATGCGGATTTTTCTGCAATTTGGTTAAGGGCCACAACCAAACCACGAATGTTGCCGTTAAGCACATTGACCAAACCGGAGATAGGTGCATTGATTCCACGCAGAACCATAGCAACCAATTCTTCCTTGCTGGGCAGCTTGGCCAGGCTTTCCACGCCAGTAGCGTCGATAACCTTGCCCTCCACAAAGCCTGCTTTCATTGTAAAAGCACCTTTGCTGGATTCGGCATATTTGTTGAGGATTTTGGCAGCCACTACTGCGTCGGTCTCGTGTACCGCCAGAGCAGTGGTTCCGGAAAGAACACCCTTGAGCTCATCGAACCCTACTTTTTCAGCAGCGCGGCTCAGCAAAGAGTTCTTAACAACACTGTACTTTACCCCTGCTTCACGCAGCTCCTTACGCAGCTTGGTGTCGTTTTCTACATTGATTCCCTTGTAGTCTACCAAAACACCTGCTACCGAAGACTTCAGCAGTTCGCAAAGCTCCTCCACCTGTTGTTGCTTTTGCAAAAGAATTTTTTCACTTGGCAAATCTGTTCACCTCCCTGGTGTTAAAACTCGGTCAACAAACCAACAAAAAAGGCTCTTTCCATCCAAAGATAGAAAGAGCCTATAACACGCAGATAACTGGGTTATACACCACTTCCTCGGCAGGCCGGATAGTCCATTTCAGCCGCTTTGGCGGCACCTACTGTCTTTGGAATGTTGACAACGCTATTAGTATACGCTTATACCACCATAATGTCAAGCTTTTTCTTGCAAACACCCCAAGTTTGTCCCCAGCAATTTTTTACATAACCGTCGGACGCTTTTTACAATTTGCATTGCGCCTGGTGGCTTTCTATAGTAAAATGAAAGGCAGTATGCAAAACCGCTTGTTGCCTAAAGCGGTATAAGGGGAAGGAAGATGCGCGCTGGAAGTACTACAGTTTAGTATCAACGCTATGGCACCGGTATTGGGAATGGCCGGCCTCGGCTGGTTTCTAACCTGGAGAAAGGTAATCGACCAACATTTTTTGGGCGTGCTCAATACCCTTATCTTCAAGGTGTTCCTGCCTATGATGCTGTTTAACAACATCTATCGGATCGATTTCAGTGCCCGGTTTGATCTGCCCCTGGTGCTTTTTGCCGGGGGTATGGTGGTATTTGTGTTTGTGGCACTCTCGGTTATCTTGCCCTTTATTATCAAAGATAAAGGGATGCTGGCCAGCAGCATCAACGCCATCTTCCGCTCCAACTATATCATCTACGCAGTGCCCATCATCTCCAACATGTTTGGGCCAGAGGGAACCCTGGTTGCCTCAATGCTCAGCCCTGTGGCAGTTGGACTCTACAACTTTTTTGGGGTCATTGTTATGTGCAGCTATTCCGGCAAACAGGAAAGCTCTTTGGGCAGGTCTATTTTAAACACAATTAAGGACATCGTGCGCCATCCTTTGATCATTGCCTCGGTGTCCGGCACCTTGGTGGCTTTATCCGGCATTCAGTTTCCCAGCTTTATCCACAACACAGTGGCTACCATGGGCTCGTTGGGCTCCCCTTTGGGGCTGCTGCTTATGGGGGCACAGCTGGATTGGAATGCCTTGCGGGGAGATATTAGCCTGTTGCTAAAGATGTGTGGGCTGCGGCTGGTGATTATTCCTGTAGCCTGTATGATTCCCGCAGTTTTGCTGGGCTTTCGCGGCGCAAGCCTGGGCACCCTGTTTATGCTGTTTGGCACCCCATGCCCGGTTACCTCGGCGGTGATGGCCCGCAACTACAACATGGCCCCCCGCTACACCGCACAGCTCGTGGTTATGAGCACTGTTCTCAGCACCGGCACCATCTTTTGCGGCATCTCCATTATGCGGGGACTAGGGCTTATCTAACATAAAATAAATCGCCAAAGGCCGCCCCACATACTGTTCTAGGGGCGGCCTTTGATTATCCGCTTTACAAATACTATGTACCGCCAAAGGTCTACCCAATCCCGGGTTAAATCAGCCCAATTCCAGCAGCTAGCGTAAAATACCGCTTTTTTCTATCTTTTCCACCACCCGGGTCATTACCTCTACCGGCTGGATCAACGCAAAGCGGATAAATCCTTTGCCGCCTTCCCCAAAAGAAGAGCCGGGAATGGCAATAACACCGGTTTTTTCCAAAAGCTCATACACAAAGGCAACATCGTCGGTGCGGCCGTTGGGCAAAGAGAACCAAGTAAACATGGTGCTTTTGTTTCCCTCCACCTGCCAGCCTATCTTACAAAGCCCCGAGCAAAAAGCATCCCGGCGGCGGCGATATTCCGCCCTGTTGCGCTCCACAATATCCTGAGGGCCTTCCAGAGTTGCAATAGCAGCCTTTTGTATCGCCCGGAAAGGGCCGTAATCAATTTCCGAACGGAGCTTGCGCAGATGCTGAATAATCTGTTGGTTGCCCATAGCAAAGGACATCCGCATACCGGTGAGGTTATAGCTTTTGGATAAAGAGTTCATTTCGATGCCAACATCCATCGCCCCCTTCATCTCTAGAAAGGAGCGTCCAGGCTCCCCATCCAGCACCAGCTCGCAGTAGGCGTTGTCATGCACCACCACAATCTCATGCTTCTTTGCAAAATGCACCAACCGCTCATAAAATTCCTGGTTGGCAGTGGCCGAGGTGGGGTTGTTGGGGTAGGATACGATAATCATCTTTGCCTTATCTGCAAGAGCTGGGTCTATGGTATCAAAATCAATCAAAAACCCATTTTCTTTGGTGGTGGGAATGGCCACAACCTCCGCTCCCGCCATTTTGGGGCCGAACCCGAACACAGGGTAACTGGGGTCGGTTATCAGCACCACATCCCCCGGATCACAGATGGGGAAAGTGATATGTGCCATCCCTTCCTGGGAGCCATACAGCGAGGTAACCTGCTGGGGTTCCAGGGCAACGTTAAACCGCCTGCGATACCAGCCTGCCGCCGCTTCCAAAAGCTCCTGGGAGTCGCTGATAGCGTATTTATAGCTTTCCGGGTCCATGGCCGCCTGGCTGAGCACCTGCATCACATGGGTATCTGGGGACAGATCCGGTGTTCCGGCGGACAGGTTGATTACTTCGCCGCCCGCCGCTACAATTTCCCTCCGGCGCTGTTCAAGCTGGGCAATCTGGTTGGGTGGCATAGAAGCCATCAATTTGGAAAAATTCATTTCACTTCCTCCTTTCAACAACTGTGTTCCATCTAAGGACAATTTTTCTGATAATTATACCACACCAACCTACCCTAAGCAAGCAGTTCCCCAACCCTGGGGTGCTAAAATTTAGAAGGTGCCCCTCCCATAGAATCCCCACAAAAGCAGACAAGCCAAAGGCCGCCCCTACAAAACCGGAGTAGGAGCGGCCTTTGTGCATTGCATTAGGGGTTTTTCATAGGCTGTGTGGTGGAGGTGTAGGATCGATCCACCGTTATCACACAGTAATACACACCCTCCAGCTGGCGGGTGGTATTGGAGATCTGTTCCCGCAAAACCTGGTCGCTGTCGGGATAGGACGGGGGCACTGTCACATCAAATATCAGGTTGACATGGGTGGTTCCCTCCACCATGCGAAAATCGTGGATAGAAAGCTGGGAGCTAATCTGCCCAACCTGCTCTGTAATAAAGCTGCGCAGATGGTTTACCCGCTCATCGTCCACCACCACCGGATCCAGGTGGATAACCAGATGAATGTTCATCTGCTGGGCAAAATCCCGCTCGATATTGTCGATAACATCGTGGCTAACCAGTATATCCTGGCTGGCGGGTATCTCCACATGCACCGACGCAAAACACCTGTCCGGCCCATAGGTGTGCACCATCAGGTCATGTATGCCAATCACCGAATGGTAGCTGAGTATCTTTTTTTGTATCTCGTCTACCAGTGCCTTGTCCGGTGCTTGCCCCAATATGGGGTTGATGGTATCCATCACCAGCCGTCCCCCGGAATATAGGACAAAAACAGCCACTATTGCGCCAATCCAACCATCCAGATGCCAGCCGGTAAAATAGGCAATTACCGCTGCCAGCAGCACCGCAGTGGTGGTCAGCACATCGTTGCGGCTGTCGGTGGCGGTGGCAATCAGCGTGGCCGAGCCCATCTCCTTGCCTATGGTGTAGTTAAACCGGCTTTGCCAAAGCTTAATGCCGATAGAAAGCAGCAACACCAACCCAACAACCAGGGTAAAGTGTACCGGTTGGGGATTGCGGATTTTCTCCACAGACCCCTGTAAAAACTCTACCCCGATAACAATGATCAGTGTGGCAACCGCCAGCCCGCTAATATATTCATACCGGGCATGTCCATAAGGGTGCTCTTCGTCCGCCGGCCTGCCGGAAAGCTTAAATCCCACCAATGTGATGATAGAAGAAGCACAGTCGGACAGATTGTTGCTGGCATCCGCCATAATGGAAATGCTGCCGCTAATAAGCCCGATAACCAGCTTTAAAACAAACAAAATTAGATTGCTGCCAATCCCCACCATCCCCGCCAGCTTTCCCGCTTTTTCCCGCA
>CAYNCW010000162.1:0-6859 GCA_964395635.1 uncultured Oscillospiraceae bacterium | reverse complement strand
AATTTGACAGGATATTTCTCGCACAGTCTAACCAAAATAAAAGCAAATTGAATATTAACCCCATAAAGGGAGTTAGTTTTTTGAAAAAGCTAACCCCCTTTTTTATGCCCAAAAATCGAAAGGAGGAACAAAATTTGAACGCAAAAGTAATCGCCATCGCTAACCAAAAAGGCGGTGTCGGAAAAACAACCACTTGTGTGAGCTTAGGGATTGGGCTTGCACAGGTGGGCAAGAAAGTCCTATTGGTAGACAGTGACCCACAGGGCAGCTTATCTATCAGCTTGGGGCAATCACAGCCCGACCGACTGGAAACAACACCCTCTACTCTTATGGGTAAAGTAATCACAGACAGCCCCATCAGCGATAAGGAGGGCATCTTGCCCCATGCAGAGGGTGTGGACTTGCTCCCTGCCAACATTGAGCTATCTGGCACAGAAGTTTCACTCGTCAATGCCATGAGCCGAGAAAGTGTGCTGAAACAGTTCCTTGATACGGTTAGAAAGCAGTATGACTATATTCTGCTTGATTTTATGCCCTCTTTGGGTATGCTTGCCGTCAATGCCTTTGCCGCTGCCGAAAGTGTGCTTATTCCCGTACAAGCGGAATATCTGTCTGCAAAGGGCTTAGAACAACTCTTGCAGACCATTAACAAGGTACGCAAGCATATTAACCCTAAACTAAAGATATAGACAGCATTAACGGGGCGATTAAGGTACTGGAGGTCACAGGATATATGAGCCGTCAGCGTGTCAGAAATGACAAAGGACAGCTCACTACAACGGAATATACCATTCGTGAGTATCCCCAAAATAGCGATTGTCCTGCCGTGGCTCTGCCTGTACAAGAAAAACCTATCGCAACATCAAAAGAAACGATGGCAGCGTAACACCCGGTACGGACGGACTGACCATGCGGGATGTGGAGAAATACACGCCTGATGCTGATAGGGCAGAGCTTGAAAAGAGTATCCTTGAACGCACGGCCGACCAGTTCCCCAATGACGAGGATGATACGGCATTCGGCGCATCCGCAAAGGGTGGTATTGCACAGGATATGCAAAAAGGTCAACCGCACGCCAAGCCGCCGATGCGTGTCGATTAGGAGGAATTTATTTGGGCTATTTCAATTCCATATATGCCGAACAGCTACCGCACCGTGCGGTAGCTGTTTATATGTACCTGAAAGACAGGTCAGATAAGGACGGTCGATGCTACCCAGGTTTAAAGACCATCGCTAAAGAGCTGAAGATAGGAGTCAGCACTGTGCAGAGGGCGCTTGATGATTTGATCCAGCGCGGCTACTTGCGTAAGGAGGCACGCTATCGGGAGGGCGGCTCACAGGCAAGTAACTACTACTATCTGATTCGGTAGGCAAAAAATATATGGTTCCACCCAGGGGGAGGTCTATATGTTTTGTGAATAGAGGGGCTGTTCATGGTGAACAGCCTTTGAACCTCCCATTTTAACTATAGAACGTATATAGCAGATAATAGACATAGGCTTTAAAATGTAGATTATTTATGTCAGAAATCGAAGAATAGTACTATCTCTTGTTGTAAAGCACGAGAATGGATGATATGCTGTAAACAGATTAACTTTAAGGTGAGCTTTAATGTCAGTATAATGCCATAAGCTTTAGAAATTGTAAAGATATATCATGTTTGAAAGTGATATCGGTGATATTGTTGAAGTATTCCCGAACCCGATAGAAAAGTAGCCTCTTTCTTTTCTGCCAATAAGAGAATAAAGACGCTAATCCCCTTGGGAAAGAAGGTCCGACATGTCCATATCGCCATTCCATGCAATGAACAAAGCATGCAAGCTGGCGGGTTTTGTTTCCTTGTCGGGATAAGCTGATGCTGATATTTGCAGTGTGTCATGTAGAGTAACCCATGACATGCAGATTGTGCGAAGTGTAAATTAAAGAACTTGCAAGGAAAGGTTTGAAAACTATGATCGAAACATTAGAACAATATCTCGAAACCCTTGATGATAATGGCAAGCATTGGGTTTGTGAGTTTTGCAGTTATGTTACTAAAAACTATCCGCACTTAGAACTTACCATGTTCCGGCAGCGGCCTATGTTCAAACGCAAAGACAGCTACCTTGACGGATATGTGATGTTCACAGCTGCAAAATCACATTTTACTTTTCACACCTTGAATTTTGCTCTGGTTGAAGAAGCTAAAACCTTGCTTAACGGCGCTCAATTTGGCAAAGGATCGATCAAGGTGAAGTATAAAAACGATGGAGCGATACCCATTCTAAAAAGCCTTTGCGATAAGGAGATCAAGAGTTGGTAAGGGGATAGAACGTAAAACGTTTGGGGCAAGTGGCAGCTACACATCGGATTTTTCCATCTTCTCTATCGCTTCAGTCTCTGTTGGCACAAAGAAAAAGTACTTGCCGTTGTTACTCTCGTAAATAAAGTCGCGGAGCGGTTTGCTGGTGTAACTGCTAAAATCACCAACTATGGCAAGCCTTATGTGGTAATTGATATACTTTTGCAGTATTTCACCTGCTAAACGTGTTGAGAGAATAAAGAAATCTTCTGCGATACAGGATTTTGGCAACACAATTTGTTGTGCTCCAACTTGGTATTGTATGGTCATCGCAAGATCAAGTGCGGACTGTGCATCGGTAATCAAGATGTCGTTGCTGTTAATTACAGCGATATCCTTGTTCATGCCTTTCATTATAATATTCATGCAATTACTCCTGTTCATTTTGAGGTCTCAAAGACGCCAACATTTCATTCTCTAAAACCACCAACGAGTGTCCACGCTCCGGAAATTCCACAACTTGGCAAGCAGGCATATACCGTTTTGCCCGTTCCACTGTTTCTTCCGATTTTAGCATGATGTCTTTGCCGCCGACAAATAAAAGACAGGGCATGTTTAGTCTTGCAAGCTCGTCATCTGAGAATAGCGGAATAATCACCTGCCGTGGGTTGAACGCTGTCATAATCAGCTTTTGATAATTCAAAATAATTTCCGGTATCGGCGTGCCGCCATTTACTTGAATAAACAATTCCTCAATGCCGCTTTCACCTTTCGGAAATAGCTTCATTGCCAACTCTCCAAAAGCAGGATTTTGTGAACCGATACCAGCTGGAGCAAGGAGAACCAGCTTTTCTACTTGATGGGGATGCAACGTTGCAAACCGCAGGGCAATCCAGCCCCCCAGCGAATTCCCAACGAGATTTGCTTTTTTAATGTGAAGCGCACGCATAAAATCTAAAAGCCATTCAGCGTAAGAGTGATCGAGGGGAAGCTGATCCTCGCAGCTTTGACCCGGCTCGCCGGGGACATCTGGTGCAATGACATGATAATGTGGCGCAAGAATCATCAGTTCATTGAGCCACATTGCCGAGCTCATACTACTGCCGTGGAGCAATAGGACCGTGGGCTTTTGCTTATCGCCTGCGGACAGAGCAAAAGTATCTCCAAAGCGAGTGGGTATGGTTATCTTTTCATACGGAATCGTCAAGTGATTAAGTAGCATGTTGTAATAACTGATTACAGCATCCCTGCCTTCTTGGGATTTAAATGCTTTCATCATATTAGACCTCCATCGTCGTTTGTTTAATCGGTGAGAATAGCAATACATTCGATGATTTCTTTCATAAAGAAGATGTTCCCCCACAGGGTTACGCGAATCTTGCCTTCGTGTTCTAAGTGCTGTACATGCATGGTTGATTTTCCGTATTCTCGAGGTTTGCAATTCAAAGCGGCTGTCAGGGTATTGACAATGCGTGCGCTATCTTCGAAATCTTCAATTTGTATGTCAATGACTGAAGATACCATTACCTTATCTGGCGTTGCTGTATCTAAGCTCCGCTTGCCGGTGCTCTCTGCAAAAATGCTCAAGTCATGACCGGTTATGCGCCAGCTTTTACCGATTTTGCTTGCCCGCAGTTTGCCCTCGCGGATATACCGCTGAATGGTTTTGGGATGTATGGCGAGCATCTCTGATATTTGCTCCACCGTGTAATATTTTTCCGACACCTTATCACTCCCTATAATTACTTATATAGATATTATAAGTCACAATAGATAATACGTCAAGAGGTTTCATCCACAAAAATCGTAAGAGGTAGTCGCTATCGATCCTGCGGCTACCTCTTGCTGTATTTTAAGATGCTCTATAACATTTTTTACTATGATAGAATATTCCTTTAACCTATTGACCGCATTGGTCGGTTGTGCTATACTATATTAAAACAGACCAAAGTGGTCGGGCGGAGGGGCTTAATTTGCACGAAAACTTTATCACCTTAGAACAGGAAAAGCGCGATCGTATTATGAATGCGGCAATGTCTGAGTTTAGTTTGAAAGGCTTTAAAAATGCCTCGACTAATGAAATCGTCAAGAAGGCGGGTATATCCAAAGGGGCTTTGTTTCATTACTTTTCATCGAAGCAGGAGATGTTTGAATTTCTATACAGCTATCATGCGAAAATTTTTACTGATATTTTCTATCCAATGCTTGATGATTTGCCCAAGGATGTGATGAAACGGTGGAGTACCTTTGCTGCTATGAAAATGGAAATGGTCACACAATATCCTTTGATTTTTGAATTCATGTTGGCTGCAGGCAAAGATGAGGACAGTGGTGTTCAGGAGTTTTTAAATGGTGTAAAAGTGGATTTTACTAAGGAATTTATGAGTAAAATTTACGAAGGAATTGACTATACAAAGTTTAAAGAAAGTATTGACATACAAAGGGCGCTTGAAATTATTTGGTGGACGTTGGAGGGCTTTGCCTCTAAAATGCAAAGAACATCTACCATTGACAATATCAAGAACAAAAGCTATGTTTCGCAGCGCATTGCAGAAATGAATGGTTATTTATCCATGCTAAAGCAAACTTTTTACAAGGAGGAGTATTTGGGTGATTAGGGATAAGAAAGAGTTCATTGGTGAAAAATTACTACTATGTAGAGGTGAAAACAATGTCTAAAAAGGCTGCACAAACCGGTTCGGGACCAACTGTTGTTATGGCCATTGAGCAGTTGTTTGGTCTAGAGCAACGTGTACTCGTTGATGACTACGCCTACAAAATGCTTCCCACAGCAATGCGCGCTCTTGTCAAGGGGCTAAAGTGGTTCCATTTGGTTGACTGGATGATCAATTCCGGCGAAAAGGGGATCCCCGGCGTTTGGGCGGGTATGTTGATTCGCAAAAAGTATATTGATGAAAAGCTCATAGATTACGCAAAGGAAGTCGAGGGCGTCGTCAATTTAGGTGCAGGTTTTGATACCCGCTCCTTACGCGTACCGCTGCCAACGGATGTGAAGGTTTGGGAGCTTGATCAGCCCTCTATCATCTCAGAAAAACGAGCGATCATTCAAAAAGAGTTCAGCACCATGTCTAACAATGTAAATCTGCTGTCAATCGACTTCGATACACAAAGCATTGATGAAGTCCTAACGAAAAACGGTTACAGCCATACCAAGAAGTGCTTCTTTGTGTGGGAGGGTGTAACACAGTACCTTACGAAAGACGGCATAGTGAGCACATTCGAGTTTTTAGAAAAAGCGGCTTCTGGCAGCAGAGTGGCACTTACCTATGTTCCAAGGGACTTTATTGAGGGACGCGATCTACTTGGAATGGAAATGGCATATAAAAAATATGTTACAGACGAGAAAATGTGGATATTTGGCTTGAACCAAGAGGAATGGCCGGAATTTTTGCAACGCTATGGGTATCGCTTGATTGAAGATGTGGGGAGCGATCAATTATTTGATAAGTATATTGCTCCCACGGGTAGGATGTTGAAAACAACACCGCTTGAACGGATGCTCCTTGCAGAAAAAATATAACTCCATTGCAAGCGATCATATCCTCATAACTGATTTAAGCAAACGACTTTCAGGAATCCCTCTCAAAAACCAATTGTTATAAGGTAATAACAGTCTTACGTCAAGATAATACAACGCGAAACCGGTGAATAGCTGCACCAGAAATGTCGGGAATTCTGTCTGTTTTCTTGATATGATCGTTGTAAGGGAGGTGAACGGAAATGAATATGCTGAAGCAATTTAACGATGCGATGGGGTGCATTGAGCAGTTGCTACCAACCGAACCGCATATGGATATCGCCAAAGCTGCGCAGATGGCCGGCTGTTCGGAATATCACTTCCGCCGGATGTTTTCTTTTCTTGCTGGTATGTCGCTTGGCGAATACATCCGCCGCAGAAAACTGTCGCTTGCGGCGGGGTTGCTGCAGTCGGGCGACAAGGTAATTGATGTTGCGTTGCAGTTTGGGTACGAGTCTCCTGAAGCGTTTAGCAAGGCATTTGCGGCGATGCATGGCATACCGCCGTCACTGGCAAGAAAAGCATCGATCAAGTTGAAAGCATTTCCCCCCATGACCTTCCGCTTAACCATTCAAGGAGGAACAGAGATGGATTATCGAATTGTTCAAAAGGATGCATTTCAAATCGTCGGCTTAAAGAAACGGATTACGCTACAGTTTATGGGTGTCAATCCGCAAATGGCAGAGGTTGCTGCAAGACTGACACCCGAAATAATTGCCGAGCTAAAGGGACTTTGCGATGCAGAGCCTGTGGGTATGCTCAGTGTGTCGGCAAACTTTGTCGACAGAGCAGTCGAGGGAACGGAACTCGATCAGTATATCGGTGTAGCGACAACCAAGCCTGCTCCAGATGGGTTTGACTGGCTTGCAGTAAAGCCTTCGGAATGGGCGGTGTTCAGCGCGGTGGGTACTTTTCCCGATGCGCTTCAAGACACATGGGCAAGGATTTATTCCGAGTGGTTTCCATGCTCGGGTTATGAGCTTGCCGAAGGCCCCGAGCTTTTATGGAACGAAAGCCCCGATACTACAAAACCTGACTAT
>CAYNCW010000161.1:0-6873 GCA_964395635.1 uncultured Oscillospiraceae bacterium | reverse complement strand
ATCGATAATTTATTGACAATGTACATGGGATATGTTATAGATTAATTAAAATTAAGGTAAAGCGAAGGGTGAATTTATGAAAGTTGGCTGTGTCAAAGAGATCAAACGTTACGAATACCGCGTAGGGCTTACTCCTGAAAATGTCAAAGAATATACCACCCGAGGACATACCGTGTACATACAATCCGGTGCGGGGGAAGGCTCTTCCTTCACCAATGCTGATTATCAGGCTATGGGTGCCACTATTCTAAACACAGCAGAGGAGGTGTGGGCCGGCAGCGATATGGTGGTTAAGGTTAAGGAACCACTGGCCCAAGAATACCCCCTTATTCGGGAAAACCAAATTGTATACACCTATCTGCATCTTGCTGCCGACCGGCCGTTAACCGAAGCTCTACTGAAAAACAAAGCTAAGGCAGTGGCCTACGAAACGATACGGGATAGCCGGGGCGGACTACCTCTGTTGAAGCCTATGAGTGAGGTGGCTGGCCGTCTGAGCATTCAGGAAGGTGCCAAATGCTTGGAAAAACCCATGGGCGGTATGGGAGTATTGCTGGGTGGTGTTCCGGGTGTGCCAAAAGCCAGTGTTGTCATTATCGGTGGCGGTGTTGTGGGCACCAATGCCTGCAAAATGGCTGTGGGAATTGGCGCCGATGTCACTATCTTTGACAACAACCTGGATAGGCTCTCCTATCTGGATGATATTTTTGGCGCCCGTATTCAAACGCTGTACAGCACAAACGCAGCCATTGAAAAAGCAATTACACAAGCGGATTTGGTAATTGGCGCTGTGCTGATTCCCGGTGCAGCAGCACCCAAGCTGATTAAGAAAGAGTACCTGAGCAAAATGAAAAAAGGCAGCGTGATTGTGGATGTGGCGGTGGACCAGGGGGGCTGCTGCGAAACCACCAAGGCCACCTATCACGATGACCCAACCTTTGTGGTGGATGGGGTTGTGCATTACTGTGTGGCCAACATGCCTGGAGCAGTTTCTCAAACCTCTACCATTGCATTGACCAACGCTACTTTGCGCTATGGGCTGATGATTGCAGATTTGGGGTTGGAGGAAGCCGTCAGACAGCACCCGCTTCTGGCACCTGGAATCAACTGCTACCAAGGGAAGCTTACCTGCAAAGAGGTTGCAGAAGGCTTCCAGATGGACTATACCGATATTGCAACCTTGCTCACCCAGCCGGTGGCTGTTGGCTAAAAAAGAAAGGGGCTGTTTTTTTAAGCAGCCCCTTCTATTAAGAGTGTAATAGCATTGAAAAACCCGCAACCATAACGGTGCGGGTTTTTTGTGCCATTGGGCTTTATTGTACTTGGTAGATCCAACCTCTGGTATCCGGCAGCTTGCAGGTCTGGATACCTGTGATTTCATCGTACAGCTTTTGGGAGATTTCGCCTATTTTGCCGTCGTTGATATTCATCACAAGGTCGCCGTATCTCAGCTCACCTACAGGGGAAATAACCGCTGCGGTACCTGTTCCAAAGGCTTCTTGAAGCTTGCCGTTTTTGTAGGCCTCAGCAAGCTCTTCAATGGAAATCTGGCGTTCTTCCACAGGATATCCCCAGCTTTCCAGCACTTCGATAACCGATTTTCTGGTGATACCGGGCAAAATGCTTCCGCTGAGAGCGGGGGTAACTGCAACGCCATCAATTATAAAGAACACGTTCATAGCGCCAACTTCTTCGATATACCGGCGCTCTACCCCATCCAGCCACAGAACCTGGGCATACCCTTGTTGGCTGGCTTCCACCTGGGACTTTAAGGAAGCAGCATAGTTGCCGGCACATTTTGCAAAGCCGGTGCCGCCTTTTACTGAACGCACGTAGTTGTCTTCCACATAAATACGCACAGGAGCCAAGCCCTCTTTGTAGTAGGGGCCTACCGGACAGGTGATGATGATAAAGAGATAGGAAGCAGCAGGATGTACACCCAAAAAGGCCTCGGTGGCAATGATGAAGGGGCGGATATATAAGGAGGTGCCAGGGGCAGCGGGAATCCAGTCCTTTTCCACCTCAACCAACTTGGCAATGGCCTTAACCATATCCTCTACATCAATTGGCGGAATACACATACGCTCTGCGCTTTTGTTGATGCGCTTCATATTTTCTTCGGGGCGGAAGAGGGTTAGCTTGCCATCCGCTGTTTTGTAAGCCTTCATCCCTTCAAAGATCAGCTGGCCGTAGTGCAGGCAGGTCGCCGCCGGATCCAAGGTAATGGGTGCATGGGGTACGATGCGGGCATCGTGCCAACCTTTACCCTCGGTGTAATCCATCAAAAACATGTGATCAGTAAAAATCTTGCCAAAGGGCAGATTATTTTCATCCACAGGCTTTGTTTTCGGGCTTTGGGTCAATTCTACTTTCATATCCATCATATCCAGCGCACTCCTTTTCTATGTTGATACATATGGGTTTATGTACTCAGTCCATATCAAAATGGTTCATATTTAGAATGGTTTTGCAAAAGGACTCTTTTCTTATATTATCAGCTTTTCCCTTTGTTTGCAATAGCAAATCCCCTTTGTGCCCAGCAACCCCCCATTCTCCCCCAGCAACCACTTGCCAACGGCCAGCCAATGGCGTACAATAAAAAAGAATCTGCTTTTTTAGGGAGTGTTCCTAATGCTGTCATTTGAACAGGTCCAAGAAGTCCTCACCCAGATTGCCGATAAAATTCCCCAGGCTATTTATCGGGAGCTAAACGGAGGCATTATTCTGCTGCCTGATACAAAACCCCATCCCCAGAGCATCAACGGGGATCTGTACATCCTGGGCCAGTACCATTATGAGCCCACCGGCTTTGGCCGCTATATCACCATCTACTACGGTTCTTTTTGCAAAACCTACGGCCATCTGTCTGATTCCCGGCTGGCTAACAAGTTGGAAGAGGTTTTGCGCCACGAGCTGGTGCATCATCTGGAGCATCTGGCTGGGGATAATTCCCTGGAGGTGCGGGATGCCAAGGAAATAGCCAGCTACAAACGGCGATATACCCCCAAGTAATGGGGCTGTAACATGAGCCGCGCACCATAACAGGATGGCACCTACAATTTGAAAACTGTAGGAGCCATCCTCTTTTATACACAGGGAAAGCTTACTGTAATGGTCAGCATATCTGCCTGTTTTTGGGCTTCCACCAATCCTCCCATACGCTCGGTGAGTTGGCGGACGATAGACAGCCCCAATCCGGTGCTTTTTCCGCTGCGGGATTTATCTGCAGTGTAAAAACGGTCAAACAGTCTTTCCGGATCTGCTGTGCTTTGGCCTGCATTGTTGGCAAAGCCAACTGCTGCAAATCCTTCCCGGCACTCCAGGGTAACCCACAGCCCCCCCTCGCCATGGACAAGCGCGTTTTTAATCAGATTTTGCAGTATCCGCTCCAGGCTCGCTTTATCGCAGAAAACTGTAACTGGTTTTTCCGGTATTTCTATTTGAGGGGTTATCCCTTTGTCGGTAAATTCCTGGTAATACAGCGCAAGCTGTTCAGCCAGCACTGCACCAAGGTTTAGCTTTTCCTGCTGCAAAACAGGCTGCTCCAGCTCCAGCCGGGTGTATTCAAATAGCTCATCCAGCAAGGAGAGCAGTGCTGCCAAGCGCCCTTCGATGATATGGAAATATTCTATCTTCTTCTCTACTGGGGTTTTGTCGCTTCGTATCATCTGCAGGTAGCCGGATACCGAGGTCAACGGTGTGCGCAGGTCGTGAGAGATGCCGGTGACGGATTCCTTAAAAGCTTCATCCGCCTTTTTCAGCCGCCGCTCTCTGCGTCTTTGATTCATCAACATGATGTTGATTCTTCTGGCCAATTGCTGAAACTGGCGGTTGCTGGTAAGGGTGTACACCTCGCCGTTTGTCTGAGATGTGGAAATGGTCTTTAGGATTTCGCTCATACGCTTTACTTCCAGGTTTAAAGCACCAATGTATCCCGCCAATAAAAGGCACAGCACCACCAGTATAATTACAAGAAACAGCATCTCTGCACCCCCTTTCTAAAAACAAGCTGCTACAGCTGCTTTCTCTGGAACATACGCATCCCAAATATGGTAAAGAGAACGGTTATCACCACCAAGACTACCAAAGTCCCCGTTACAAAACTCACAGACCAAAACTGGGGTGAAATTGCCATATGCTCCAGTGATATTGGTTGATCTGCTGTAAATTTAGCTGCTTCTAGTCCTGGCGAAATACCGATTAAGGGCCGTTGGGTGAAAAGTCCCAATTCCTGCATGCCTGGCGAAATGCCTATTAAGGAAGGCAGAATGCTAAACATATACATACTGCTGCTTCCTCCCTGAAATAACCCATGCAGCAAGAATACGCCAGGGAACAGTGTAAAAAAGAGGCAGCTTGCCAAAAAGGCCCAACCACTTCCCCACCAAAAGCCAAAGGCAGTGAATACCGCAACATACTCAACAGTTATCAAGCACTGTGCCAGCAGAATGTACAGGCACAGGGTTATCACATCTGTATTGAGGGGCATGTGGTAGAATATCGCCCCCAATAAAACCAGCAAAGCCATACCTATGGCAAAGTACACCCATCCCCCTACAATACCGCTGACTATCTTTGCCATATACACCTGCCGCCTATTGTATCCGCACAACAGGGTGTTGCGCATGGTTCCGGTTACAAAGTCGGAGATAACCAACGCGGTGACTATGATCATAACCACCACAAACTGCCCGTTGCTGGTGGTAAAAAACTGTTGGACAAACAATTGATTATAGTGCATGGAGCCCAATATATCGTTGAGTTGCTCAAGATCTTGTTGGGTTGCATAGTCTTCCTCTATATATTGGCTGATGGGTTCCAACATCTTGGCAGGTTCTCTTACAAAGCTTAGGGGTATGAAAACCGAACAGATGGCAATGCAGTACACAATAACAACAATCCAAAAAATCTTGCTCTTGAAGGTTTTGGACATTTCTACCCGTAAAAGATTAAGCACGGTGCTGCCCCCTTCCTGTTTCATCCAGGTAAAAATCGGTTAAGGTGTGGGTTTTTAGTCCAAAGGACTGCACCGAAACATTGGCTTTTACCAGTGCGGTATTGATTTGAGACATTTGATCAAGAGATTGGTACAAACGAACGCTGTTGTCCGGCATCACCTCATACCCTTTTTCCCCTTGAACAAAACCATCCAACACCACTGTTGCTGCCTGTGGGTTATCTACGATGATTTCCGCATATTGGCGGGAGCGCTCCTGTACATCCTGGCCGGAGTGCTGCTGTATGCACCCATCCCGCAAAATAGCATAGCTGGTGGCCACTCGGGACACCTCGTCCAGCAGATGGCTTGTAACCACAATGGTCACACCGTTTTCCTGGTTGAGGGATTGGATCAAAACCCGCAGTTCGTATATCCCCTGGGCATCCAATCCGTTAAAGGGCTCATCCAACAAAAGAAGATCCGGGTTGCCCAGTATTGCCATTGCGATTCCTAGGCGCTGCTTCTGCCCCAAAGAAAGCTTTCCTGCCTTTCTATCGCCCATGCCCCCCAGCCCCACCTTAGCCAGTATACCCTCTACCCTATCCTGGGGAATTCCCAGCAAGGTTTGGTGTATGCGCATATTTTCGGCTACGGTTTTGCCGCTGAATAGAGCTGGGCGTTGTATCAGGCAGCCCACTCGTCGCAGCAGCGCAGGGCGATAGCTTTCTCCAAATAGGCGAATCTCTCCCTGATCCTGTTTCACCAACCCGGTGATAACCTTTAGGAGTGTGGTTTTCCCAGCACCGTTAGGGCCCAACAATCCGCAGATTTCCCCCTGCTTCAGCTGTAAATCCAGCCCTGTTAGTACCGGTTTGCGCTGATAGGACATGCTGATGCCGCTGGCTTCCAGCAGTAATCCACTCATATTTCTTCCCCCAATACAAAAATAGCATCTTGTAACTAGGTGGGTAAACACCGTCCGGTGTATCCCAACCGCTCTTTATAGGTAGAGTACCACTGGGGATGAAAGAAAGCTATAACCAAATCATAAGAAAGTATAAAGTTTTGCAACCAGCTTACCCAGTTTGCTGGTCGCTCATTTTAAATCCAATACCCCAAACGGTTTGGATATATTCTTTGTCCGGACTGAGCTTGTTTAGTTTTTGCCTGAGATTGCTTATATGGACATTGACTGTGTTGTCGTCCCCCCAAAACTCATCCCCCCAAACCGATTCATAGATATTGCTTTTGGTGAATACCTTTTTGGGTGTCTCCATCAGCAATTTTAAGATTAACAGCTCTCGTTTGGTCAGGGTTAAGGGTTTGCCGTTTACCTCTGCGGTCAGTCCCTGCAGATCCAGCTTAAGCCCGCCATGGGTTAAAACCCCACCAGTGGGTGCAATTTCTCTGCCGCTGCCACGGCGCAGCTGTACCTGTATCCGGGCAATCAGCTCCTGGTTGTCAAAGGGTTTGGTTACATAATCCTCTGCCCCCATCCCCAAAAGCTCCACCTTGCTGGCGGTTGTGCCTACGGCGGTTACCGCAATCACCGGTGTGGCGGCCGCTTCGCTTTGCCGCAGCCAGGCTAGTACCTCCCCGCCACTTTTGCCCGGAAGCATTAAATCCAAAAGTATCAGCGAAAATTGTTGTCGCTCCAGTACCAGTATCGCCTCGGTACCGGAATAGGCGGGTATACCTATATATCCATGCTGGGCCAAAAGATCCAACAGCATATTGCTAATATCCCCGTCGTCTTCCACCACCAGAATCTTTATCTGCTCCATAGCCGCTGCCCTCCTGTTAATGATACCTAATCTTAGTATATATGTTACAGCAATAAAAGAAAATTTTTAAGATTGCCGCTGTAATACTTTTATATATCCATGCTACCTATATGGCAACTGTTGCTCTAATGCCAAGTATTCTTCTATAAT
>CAYNCW010000160.1:0-6883 GCA_964395635.1 uncultured Oscillospiraceae bacterium | reverse complement strand
GATTCCAGGGCCCTATGTCCTGTACTTGGGTACCCTTGAGCCCCGTAAGAATATTGAAAGACTCGTTGAAGCATATGCGGCACTTAGACAGGACATGCCCTCTGCCCCCTATTTGGTTCTTGCTGGCCGCAAAGGATGGCTTTATGATTCTATATTTGAGCGTGTTAAAGAATTGCACGTGGAGAAGCACATTGTTTTCACTGGTTACGTAGAGGATGATGATGCACCGGCGCTTTATAGTGGTGCGACCGCATTTGTTTTTCCATCTCTTTATGAAGGATTTGGCATGCCTCCCCTTGAGGCTATGGCATGTGGTACGCCGGTATTGACATCAAATGCTTCGTCTTTGCCGGAAGTGGTTGGAGATGCTGCCATTTTAGTTGATCCATATAGTGTGGAGGAAATCACAGCAGGTCTTAAGAGCTTATCTGAAGATGAAGAACTTCGCAAAGAACTATCTCAGAAAGGGCTTGAGCGTGCAAAACTCTTTACATGGGAGCGTTCTGCTGATATTGTAATGAATGTGTACAAAGAACTGGTGGGCAGGAAGAATAGATGAAAAATATACGGATTTTACAGGTCAATAAGTTTTACCATCCAATCACCGGTGGTGTAGAAAAGGTTGTGCAGCAAATTGCTGAGGGCCTAAAAGATCGCTGTGAGATGATGGTTTTGACTTGTCAAAAAAAAGGGTGCGGCAGCGTAGATCGTGTAAACGGTGTGGAAGTGCACAGAGCGGGGAGCTTTGGCACAGCCTTTTCGACACCGATTTCCCTCTCTTTTTTTAACAGCTTTCGGCGTATGCGGAAAAACTGTGACATCCTTCACATTCATATGCCATTTCCACTCGCGGATGTGGCGATGTGGTTGTTTGGTTTTAGCGGCAAGGTAGTTCTGTGGTGGCACGCAGATATCGTAAAGCAAAAAAAGCTGCTTGTGCTGTATAGACCATTTATGATGCATCTTCTAAAAAGGGCCGCTCGAATTATGGTCGCGACAGAAGGGCACATTCTCGGCTCTGATTATTTGTCTAATTTTCGAGAAAAATGTGCTATAATACCTTTCGGGGTAGATATGAAATTTCTTGAAAAAGCAGATGGTTCTTTGGTACATGCTCGTGTACAAAATGGTCCTATTCGTTTTTTGACTGTTGGCCGTCTTGTTTATTACAAGGGCTACGATGTACTCATCAAGGCCCTTGCCAAAGTGGAAAACGCACAGCTTACAATCGTCGGCGGCGGCCCGCTTGAAGGTGAGCTGAAAACCCTTGCAAAAAGTATAGGTGTTCAGGATAGAGTCCTCTTTGCAGGAGAAATAGACAACAATGCGTTGGCAAACGCCTTTGCGAACTGTGATGTTTTTGTTCTTTCATCAATAGCAAAAAGCGAAGCGTTCGCCCTCGTCCAGATTGAAGCAATGGCATATGGGAATCCTGTCATTAACACCAATCTTAAAAGCGGTGTACCTTATGTCAGCCTTGATGGCATAACCGGGCTCACTGTTCCGCCCTGTGATGTTGAGGCATTGGCGGATGCTATGAACAAACTCGCTGCAGATGCAGACCTTCGTGAGCGGTTTGGAAAAGCCGCCTATAGACGCGCCAGAGAGGAATATGCACTGGATACTATGCTGGATCGGGTGATGGCGGAGTATGAGAAACTAATGAAATAAAAATGTAGCTTGGAGGCTTTTACTTTGGATATCATGGCACAATATAACCATTGGCTTGCACAAAACATAGACGCGTCTATTAGGGAAGAACTGGTCGTTATCGCCGGTGACGAAGCTGCCATCACCGACCGCTTCTACCGCGATCTTGAATTTGGAACCGGCGGCTTGCGTGGCATAATTGGTGCTGGAACCAACCGCATGAACATAAACACTGTGGCAAAAGCTACCCAAGGACTTGCCGACTACGTAAATTCGGTATCCGAAAAACCGTCTGTTTGCATCGCCTATGACACGCGCAACATGTCAAAGGAATTTGCGATTACAGCAGCGGAAGTGCTTTGTGCGAACGGTGTGAGGACATATTTGTTTGATGATGTACGCCCAACGCCAATGTTATCTTATGCTGTTAGACATAAAGGTGCCGATGCGGGCATCGTTATAACCGCGTCACACAACCCGAAAGAATACAACGGCTACAAGGTTTACGGCCCGGATGGCGGACAGATCACCGATGCTATGGCATCTGCGATTTTAGACAAAATCAATGCCGTAGATATTTTTGGAGGTGTGAAGCTCGCCAGCTTGGACAGCCCCGCATTACTTTCAATAATAGGCGAGGATGTCGATGTTCCGTATTATGATAAAGTGAAAGCGCTCATATGCCGCTCGGAACTTATAAAGCAGCACGCAGGTAATTTGAAAATCGTATACTCTCCGCTTCATGGCTCAGGCAATATACCGGTTCGCAAGGTGCTGAGAGATCTTGGATTCTCGAAGGTAGAGGTGGTTCCGGAGCAGGAAAAGCCTGACGGCAATTTCCCGACTGCTCCATACCCTAACCCGGAGGAACCGTCCGTTTTTAAGCTGGCAATAGAAAGAGCCGCTGATATCGATCCCGACCTCATTTTTGCCACCGACCCTGACTGCGACCGCATTGGGGTGCTTGTGAAAAATAGCAGCGGCGAATTTTCTGTCTTGACCGGCAATCAGGTCGGTGCCTTGTTGTGCGACTACATACTTTCTGCTAAAAAAGAAGTTGGAACGTTGCCGAGCGATGCGGCCGTTATTAAGACTATTGTCACGACACCTATGGCCGAACCAATTTGTAAACACTATGGCGTCACATTAATAGACACACTCACGGGATTTAAGTATATCGGTGAAAAGGTTGGTCAGTGGGAGGCCAGTGGCGAATATAGCTTTCAGTTCGGGTTTGAAGAAAGCTATGGATACCTGTCCGGCGACTTTGTTCGGGATAAGGATGCCGTAATTGCTGCTGCGTTGATTGCTGAAATGGCGCTTTGGTACAAAGAAAAAGGACAAACCCTTTACGATGCGTTGCTAAAATTGTTCGTACGATTTGGGTATTATCAGGAAAAGCTTTTGTCCTTCACTATGACAGGTGCAGAGGGGCAAGATAGGATTGATTCCATTATTTCTGGTCTGCGCGAGGATTACAGCCGATATATTTCGCCAGATAGCCTTGCTTTCGTTGAGGATTATAAGCTGTCTTTGCGCAGAAATTGTGGAACTGGTTTGGAGACGGAGATTGATCTTCCCAAGTCCAACGTGCTGAAGTTTATCTTCAATGATGGCTCGTGGCTGGTGCTGAGGCCATCGGGAACAGAGCCTAAAATCAAGGCATACATAGGGGCATGCGGCACAGAAAATCAGATTGTTTCACAGCGTCTTGATGTTCTTGAACAAGTTGTAACAGCAATATTGAATTAACAAGGAGTGCTAAATGTCATATCCCATGAAAATGCTCCCAGCCTTCAAAGATTATCTTTGGGGCGGAGAGCGACTAGCAACCGAATATGGAAAAAATACCTCTGCTAACCCTTTGGCCGAAAGCTGGGAGGTCAGCTGCCATCCGGACGGCTTAAGTATTATTGAAAATGGCGTTTATGCCGGTAAATCGCTTGCGGAAGTTTTAGCGGCATCCCCCTCTTACCTAGGCTCGTATTCCAAGGATACCGGTAAATTTCCAATACTAATAAAGATTATAGACGCAAAACAGAGCCTGTCTTTGCAGGTGCATCCCACGGATCAAGATTCTCAAAGGCTTGAGGGGCTCATAGAGGGCAAAAACGAGATGTGGTATATTCTAGATGCAAAGCCGGGCGCCAAGCTGATTATGGGCTTTCATAAGCCGCTGTCTAAAGAGGAAATGCACTCGCATATATCGGATAACACCATCTTGGAGGCCGTACGGGAAGTACCGGTGAAGACCGGAGACTGCTTTCCAATCCCGGCGGGAATGCTCCATGCCATTGGCGAGGGAATTTTTCTCGCGGAGGTACAGCAAAGCTCCAATATTACTTATCGAGTGTATGACTTTGATCGTCGCGATAAGGAAGGCAATGCCAGAGAGCTGCATGTGGACAAGGCGGTGGAAGTGTTGGATTCGTCACTACAAGCCACAAATGTCGGCAAAAATGCTATCACCCAGCGAGAGGGGTATAAGGAGCGCCTGTTGCTGTCATGGGAATGGTTTTCTACATCGCTGTTGGAGATTGACATGGCAGCAAACCTGCATTGTGGCACAGCAAGCTTTGCCGCCCTTCTGTGTGTCGGAGGGGATCTGCAAGTGCGCTCGAATGCTACAAAAATCAGATTGCAGACAGGCGAGAGTGTGTTTATCCCGGCCAATTTGGGCGCTTACTCCATTGACGGAGCAGGGAAAATATTATACACAACCGTGCCGCCTAAAAAATAGAATAAAAAAACCGTGGCTACATCGTCATCGCTTTTTATATATTTGCAAAAACACTTGTACCCCCAATCCCTCTTTTATAATAATTGTAAAATAATTACATGTATAAAACCCGCATCTCCAGCGATTTTTTTACCGAAAACGGACTGGTATCCAGAACCGGAATACGCAAAGATTATTAGCATTATGTAATTATCAAGGAGCTCATAGACAACGCCTTGGATGCAATAGAGCCGGTACAGGACAAGCTTGTTAAGATCAGCTATAATGCAAATATTTTGTCAATTTGGGACAACGGATCTGGACTCAGTGCCCATGAAATTCAGCAGATCTATGACTTTGATTGCTACGTCAGCAAAAACCGCCATATTGTCAACATAAGCCGCGGTAAGCTGGGGAATGGGCTGAAGTGCATTATCGGCATCCGTGCTTTGTGTGGCTATAGCCTTAACTGGAATAGCAACGATGGGAAAATTGTTTGCCCAAGAATAAACGTGCATCAGGCCCGCGAGGGAATTCTAGACATCGATTTTTCATATACGCCTACATATGCAAATCTCAACGGCGTTTTTGTTGCCGGGATTGACATTCCAACCTTTATGCTGCATAGCCTTGTGAGCAGCTACGCCCAGTGCAATCCCGATACGAATTTCGCTCTGCCTCTTCCTTTCAACAAAAGCTTTGAGCCCAGTAAAGAGGCTATTAACTGGCAGGCGGAAACCTCCATACGCTTTTATTCCTTTCAGGAGTTCCAGTCACTGCTGCGTGTGCAGGATCCGGAAAGCACCTACAAAGCATGTCTGGGCGAATATTTTGGCACACGGGTAAAGCGCGCGAGCACTTTGTGCTGCAAGATAAAGGATCTGCAAGCGTCGGAGGTAAACGCGGATTTTCTGCGTCTGCAAAAGCTGTTGGGCAAAAACTACTGACGCCTTTGAGCCGTCATCTTGTAGGGCTTCCTTATCTTTTGGAGCGGTATCCCTACATGATCGAATATAAGGTGGAAAAGTGCGCCCACCCGTCCCACTGCGTTATGGTCAATAACTCCATCACCTATCTCAACGCCGATGGCATCTGCTTTAAAGAGGACAGTTACAACGTCACCAACACGCGCAACGTTACGGGCCAACCGGCTCTCCAAGCTACTGGAATCACACAAGGGCTGCGCGTTTACAATACATATCATCACACCAAAGCCACACTACAAAAATTTTGGCAAAAGCGAGATTGATATCTCAGATGTAATACACGACTTAGCCATGCATATCCGCAAAACGCTTAACCGGATGAAGCGTTCAAGCGCCCCGGTTAAGGTCAGCACAAAAAAGGACAGGGCGCTCGCGCATATGGATGAGGCCTTTGCTCTGGCTAGCAGCAACGGCAAATATGGCATCACCGCCCGGCAGATGTACTACAAACTTCGGGAGCTGATTGGCGACAAAGATTGGGAAACCGACAGCACATACGCCTCCTTCACGCAGGATTGGGTCACCCGATGGATTGACGACCACCCGGAGTATGAGGATAAGATCAACTTCAGCGACCGAGGTAGCTTTATTGTAGACGGCTATAGCCGCGGCATTGGCAGTGTAAATGTGCGGGAATTTATTGCGGAATAACAGCGATCGGGAAAATAAGCTGACCATAAGCGCGCAGGTTCAGCTTTCGCATGCGTTGGATTTTGATATTCGGTACCGATATGACAAGGTGCTGTTTATCGAACGAAATCTTTTTATCGGAGGGAATTCAGGAAAAATACAATCTGCTGATTGTGAGCGGACAGGGTTTGCATCCAGAAGCGCAAGGCAGCTACTGTATGACCTGCAACAAAAAGGGCTGATGCTCTTTTGCCTACACGACCTTGACATTTCCGGAATCACCATCTTTGAAAGCCTGCGCAAGGCCAACGACAAGTTTAAGTTCGATATTGATATGGTAGACCTAGGAATCACTCCAGAGGATGTGGCGCAATACAGTATTACGCCTGAAACGGTAGGTGCCGTCAAGGACACCGATCTCGAAAAGCTGAGTCCAGATCTGCAAGACTTTTCCCGTGCGGAGAATGGGCACTCTCAGCGTGTAGAACTCAATGCATTTACCACCGAACAACTCCTGGATTTGATCGCCTGTAAAATTCGATCAGTTAGCAGGCTTCCTCGGGTCAACATTGCATCCGTTGTCAAGGGTCAGATAAAAATGCAGGTTAATGGTCAGATAAGAATGTAGGAAAAAGGTCATTGAACAAGCGTCCATAAAGAAGAAACGCAAAAACAGCAGAAAACCAGTGTTTACGCGGTTTAGCGGCGAAGTAGCTCTCGTATAAAATCTCTTAAAATCTTAAAAATCCTCTCCAAAGCCAAAATTACATACATAAACCTAAGGGAAGATGTTTGCTTAATGCGACATCTTCCTTTTTATATTTTGAAGGGAAAGGAGAGAAAAAATTGAACGCAAAAGTAATCGCCATCGCCATGCAAAAAGGCGGTGTCGGCAAAA
>CAYNCW010000159.1:0-6924 GCA_964395635.1 uncultured Oscillospiraceae bacterium | reverse complement strand
AACACCTATTTTTTTATATGCATAACGAGTATTTTCCTAATAACCAGCAATTTTCCAAAATACTGTATTATTTTATTCGACAATATTGGCCAATAGTTTATTATTTTTGTGTAAATAAATTGAAGTATGGTTTAAAACCCAATACTGTTTATATCAGAAAACACCTTTGATGCTTAGGCTCCAAAGGTGTTTTCTGATACATAAGATCCAAAGGATATTAACCGTAACTGCCGATATAATTAACAGGATATTGATAACGGCCATTGTAGATAATCTCAAAATGCAGGTGGTTACCGGTTGCCCAACCTGTACGTCCAATAGCGCCGATAACCTGTCCCTGAGAGACCTTTTGACCAGGCACTACATTTAATGAGCTGCAATGCGCATATAGCGTGGAAAAACCGTTGTCGTGATCAATTTTGATATGGTAACCGTAACCGGTATATCCACTCTTTACCAGTACTACTGTACCAGACATTGCCGCATAAATGGGTGTACCTGACGGTCGTGCAATATCCACACCATTACCACTGTGATTGCGGTAGGTGGTGGCTTTGCCGCCTGCAGTTGGCCAGATAAAACCAGAACTTTTTGGTGCACTGGAGCTGCCTGTCATATCCAGTGCCGAACTACCACCGGAGGGTCGCTGGGGATTGTTGGTTCCCACAATTACCTTTTTGTTCACTGCTTCCTTGATAATTTTGGGTTTACCGATAACAACTCTATCTGCTTCCAATCCGTTAATGGTGGTTATCTCAGCGGTCACTTCCTGAATACCGTTTTCTCCTTCTTGGGTTACTTCGCGGTAATTTCGGTCAAAGGTGTTGGTCTCTATTTCCTCCACATCAAAGGGGTATTCTTCCGTATACACCGAGGTAAAGGTGTTTTTTACCGACAAAAATGGCCGGGCCACTGCCACCAGCACCTGATCCCCGATATGCAGTGCTTCTTCAATATCTGGGTTCATTTCTTTGATACGGTAATACTCCACCCCTACCTTGTCAGCTATACCAGTGGGAGTATCCCCTTCTGCAACTGTGTAAACCTGTTCCTGATCCTCATAATTGTGGATGAGCTGGTACATATCCTGGGGGGTTATAATAGATTCCACAGGATACAAGCCATACTTGACGCCAATCTTTTTTATGAACTCAACCCGTTCATTTCTTGCGCCAATTTTGTTATCCTCCATAATCTGTTCCAACTCGTCCAGGATGGTCTCTTGCTCGCCAACCGCACCATAAAACTCGTTATCCACATACAGCCCATACGCCCATTCAATTTCATCACCGGACGCCTGAACCATTGCGTTGGCCAGGTCAGATGGTTTGGTGTATCCATCCCTTACCACTTCTAGCTTCAAAATCTTGTTGGCAAGCCACTGGATAGGATGGGGATTAAAATCCTCCTCCTCAACACTTACAAGAACGAACCGTGGTGGATCCACCACGGATGCCGCATCATTATCCATTGTAAATCTGTCCCGCAATATTCTGGCAGCTTCTTCAAACTCAGATTCATTGCGAACATATCCAATTGTTTTGTTATTATAAACCACCGCTAACCCCAGTGGCTGATGAACATACAGATTAATGGTATACAAAAGCAGTCCCACAGCAGCCAAAGGAGCCAGGTAATTCAGCAGTGTCGCCAACACCGACCAGGTCATCCTCCATATGGCTTCCCATATTTTCAAATAGGAGCTTATGGGTATTTTTCCGTTAGCCTTGGCCTCTGCTATAAAAGGTGTCTGTTCAGCACGAGCATCCGAAATGCGCTGAATTGGTTGCTGTATCCGTCGGGATAGTTCTTTCCCTACTTTAACAAAAAATTTGCTTATCTGATCAATTGCTGCGTAGGTGCCGCCTTTAATGCGGTTAAAGTGCTGCTGCACACGGCGCAGCAAACGTCTTTGATAGCGTAGAATCTGTATGCCAAGAATATATAGATTTTTATACAACACCATCATGGTAAAGGTCCATAAGCTGGGCCGTTCTGCAGCAAAGGACTGTTGTTTTGCCACAATTTGGCTAAGCGGTGTTGATTGGGTTGTGCTTCCCCTTGGCTTTTTCTTATGAACCACCTTGGACCTCCGGGGCTTGTCCTGGTTGCTCAATCGTTTGTCCGCCAAAAGCATTCCCCTTTCTATTTGCGCTTATACTTGTATAGATGTAAATGCACGACTTGGAAGCCTTGTGCTTGTGTGCTCTGTAAGAGTAGTTGTTAACTGGATAACTTTGTATGCAGGTTTGGTATTGACCCCCAAACCCCAGAGTGCATAAAAAAGTGCCGTCGGCAGACAATCAATCGCCGCTGACGGCGCTTTTTAGTGCTATAGGCTAGTGCTGCACGCTGGTATCCAGCACTGAATCGGATTCGTATTCCAGTGCAGCAGTGGTAATTGCCGCTGCATCCAGGGTGGTGCGATCCGCAAGCTTACTAAACTTTCTGGTTAGTGCTGTATCCAGAACTGTTTTGATACACTTTGCAGGAACAAAGCGGATTGCTTCCCGTACCACCGGGTCCACTTCTTCCAGATCCACAATGTTATCCTGGGGCACTACAATGGTGTTTATCCCTGCACGATACGCAGCCATGGTCTTTTCTTTCAGGCCACCGATCGGTAATACCCTGCCCCGCAGGGAAATCTCTCCGGTCATAGCAACATCCCGGTGAACAGGGATGTCTGCCAATGCGGATACCAACGCAGTGCAGATGGTAATACCCGCCGACGGGCCATCCTTGGGAACAGCGCCTTCCGGCACATGGATATGGATATCCTTAGTCTTGTAAAAGTCCTTTTCAATGCCGTACTTATCGGTACAGGTGCGAATATAGCTGATAGCAGCATGGGCAGATTCCTTCATCACATCGCCCAGACTTCCGGTAAGCACAGTTTTGCCGCTGCCTTCCAGCACCGCAACCTCTACCTGGAGCATTTCGCCACCCACCGATGTCCATGCAAGACCGTTAACAAGCCCTGTTTCATCGGTAGCGGACAAGGCGTCCAGCTTATATTTATGCCCGCCCAAAAAGGTGGTGATATTGCTTTGGCTAACAACAACCTTTTGTTGTTCCTGGGCAACCAGCTGTTTGGCTGCCTTGCGGCAAAGGGATGCTACTGCCCGTTCCAAATTTCTCACACCGGATTCTCTGGTGTAAAAATCAATAAGTGCATATATTGCACTATCGGCCATACGAAAGGTTTTGTTTGTGATGCCGTGCTTTTTCATCTGCTTTGGCACCAGATACCGCTTTGCAATGTTAAACTTTTCTTCCCGTGTGTAGCTGGATAGATGGATAACCTCCATTCTATCCAACAGAGGGCGGGGTATCATGCCTAAGTCGTTGGCAGTTGCAATAAACAACACCTGAGACAAATCAAACGGCACCTCTATGTAGTGATCCCGAAACGCATAGTTTTGCTCCGAATCCAACACTTCCAGCAATGCCGAGGATGGATCGCCCCTAAAATCGCTCCCCAGCTTATCCACCTCGTCCAACAGCATCAGCGGATTGGCACTTTTGGCCTGCTTTAAGGCGTTGACAATCCGCCCAGGCATAGCGCCAACATAGGTTTTGCGATGTCCACGGATATCCGATTCATCCCGTACACCACCAAGAGACATGCGCACATATTTGCGGCCTAAGGACTTGGCAATGGATTTGGCGATAGAGGTTTTACCAACACCGGGAGGTCCTGCCAAGCAGATAATCTGCCCTTTCATATCCGGTGCCAGTGCTCGAACCGCCAGCATCTCCAAAATGCGCTCTTTTACCTTAAACATACCATAATGGTCTTTGTCCAGTTGTTTTTGGGCTTTGCCAATATCAATTTTATCCTTGGTGTATTTGTTCCAAGGCAGCTCCAGCACACTGTCCAAGTAGGATTTGATTACCCCAGATTCGTGGGAGTTATGGGGCATTTTCAGCAGTCTGTCAGCTTCTTTATGCAGCTTTTCTGCTGAATCCTCGTCCAATTTCAGCTTATCAATACGGACATGATATTCGTAAACATCATCCTGTACCGATTCTCCATCTCCAAGCTCTGCGGAAATAGCCTTCATCTGTTCTCGCAGATAGTATTCCCGCTGGTTGGTGTCAATTTGGCTGCGGACCTTTTCATGTATTTCCTGTTCCAAAGAGAGAATTTCGTTTTCTTCTTCCAGAATTTGTATCAGCAGCTTCATACGCCGCATTACACTGGATTCTTCCAGAATCATCTGCTTATCATCTGTATGTATGGGCATGTTGGCTGCTATGTATTCTGTCAAAAACAGCGGATCCTCATTTACTGTGGCGTTAAACACCAACTCCTTGGTCATCCGCGGTGTCATCATAGAGTATTCCTCAAACAAATCCTTCAAGGTGCGCATCATGGCATTTGCCATATTCTTGGCAACACCCCGCATGGACTTTAGAGGGTACTCCTCAATCAACGCCTCAAAGTAAGGCTCGTTTTCGGTTATCTCCAATAAGCGCGCTCGGTATTGTCCTTCTACCAGCACACGAAGATGGTTTTGTGTCTTAATAATTTGGCGTATTTCAGCAACAACGCCAACTTGATATATTTCTTCCCCGGATGGGTCTTCATTGCGGATGTCTTTTTGAGCAACCAGGAAAATCATCCTGTCGTTGTTCATTGCCTCATTAAGGGCATAAATAGATTTGTCTCTGCCTACATCGAAGTGAAGTACCATTTGGGGAAACAAAACCATGCCCCGCATAGCAAGCAGAGGAATCCGAACCGATAGGTTGTCAGTGGATTGTTTACTCATGTTGTTTCTCCCCTCTTCTGCAATAGATAATGGGTGCTATTTACCCACCTAAATTATACTCGGTTCCATTAAGTTTTGCAAGTGACCCGGACAAGATTCAATGCTTGGTAATCTTTTGCACACAATTCCATAACAATACCAAACTATGCCATATAGCAGTGCAACTTAACAAAAAACAGCTTACACAGGGCTTTTATCCTTATAAAGGCCGTAGCAAAACGAAAGGCAAACGGTAGCAAAACCGTTCGCCAAATTCATTTTTATTTTATTATGCAGATGGCTTGGGAGCCCGCCCCTTTTTTTCGCCGGATGCAGCCAACTTCAGCTGACGAGGCTTTTTCTCCGGGTTGCGTTCAATCACCGGTTCACCCAGTTTCTTCACTGCATCAGCAGTGATTTCAATGCTCTCGATAGTGTGATCCGAAGGTGCTTCATACATTACATCCCCCAGCACATCCTCCATAATCGAGCGCAAACCACGTGCACCGGTCTTTCGGGAAATGGCTATCTTTGCAATTTCCTCCAATGCCTCTTGGGTAAAGTTTAGTTTGACGCCATCCATTTCCAACAACCGCTGATACTGCTTAACAATGGAGTTTTTAGGTTGTGTGAGGATCTTGACAAGAGATTCTTCATCCAAAGAGGTCAAGGTAGTGATAACCGGCAAACGGCCAACAAGCTCTGGAATCAGACCGAATTTAACCAAATCATGGGGTTCCACGCTGTTCATCAGCCTATCAGCTTCTTTATCCCGCTTATCCACCAGCTTGGCATTAAAGCCCAAAGTGGTTGTGTTGATCCGCTTGTCAATTACCTTGTCAATACCGTCAAAAGCGCCACCGCAGATAAACAAAATGTTGGTGGTGTCTATGCGGATAAACTCTTGGTTGGGATGCTTGCGCCCACCATTTGGCGGCACATTGGACACAGTCCCCTCCAGAATTTTCAGCAGAGCTTGCTGCACACCTTCGCCGCTGACATCTCTTGTGATGGAGGGATTCTCAGATTTTCTGGCAATCTTATCGATTTCATCCACATAGATGATGCCGCGCTCTGCCCGCTCTACATCAAAGTCGGCAGCTTGAATGAGACGCAGCAATATATTTTCCACATCTTCGCCCACATACCCCGCTTCAGTCAGGGTTGTGGCATCAGCTATTGCAAAAGGCACATTCAAAAGCTTCGCCAATGTTTGAGCCAATAAGGTTTTTCCTACTCCGGTAGGGCCTAAAAGCAATATATTGCTCTTTTGTAGTTCAACATCCGAATCATCGCTGTTAAATATACGCTTATAGTGGTTGTAAACAGCAATAGACAGCGCCTTTTTCGCCCTGTCCTGTCCAATGACATACTGATCCAGCACCTTGCTGATCTCCTTGGGCTGGGGTACTGTTATGCCTTTTGATTTTTGCGTCTGGTGGTTTTTCTCCACCGCTTTGCGGGCAACATAGGGGTCCTCCCCCTCTAGTACGCTTTGGCAAAGTTCGATGCATTCATCACAGATACAAACCCCGGGGCCGGCAATCATACGGCCTACCTCATCCTGCATTTTACCACAAAAGCTACAGCGCAATATCCGGTTGTCAATGGTTTTTGACATATAGCAAGTTTCCTTTCGGATTCAGGAGTTTTCTACCAATTGAGTAGTAGCTGAGCAGCTTATTGTTCACCAGCTGTTTGCACAGCATATTCATTAGTTAAAGCACAAAGCCCACCTGGGATAAGGCGCAAACCGCAGGCTAGCGGTTTGCAATTACCTTGTCGATAAGCCCATAGGCTTGCGCTTCGTTAGCGCTCATAAAGTTGTCTCTGTCTGTGTCTCTTTCAATAATGTCCATAGGCTGGCCGGTTTTTTCCGCCAAGATCTTGTTGAGTTTCTCTTTGGTTTTTACAAGCCAGTTTGCGCGAATTTGCACATCCGATGCTTGGCCCTTTGCTCCGCCCATAGGCTGGTGAATCATCACCTCGGCATTGGGGGTTGCATAACGCTTGCCCTTAGCGCCGGATGCCAATAAAAATGCACCCATGGATGCAGCCAAACCAATGCAGGTTGTGGAAACATCACATTTTATAAAGTTCATAGTGTCGTAAATCGCCATACCGGCAGTTACAGAACCACCCGGAGAGTTGATATAGAGATTAATAT
>CAYNCW010000158.1:6664-6950 GCA_964395635.1 uncultured Oscillospiraceae bacterium | reverse complement strand
CTTAATTATACAAAAAAGTGTGGTCTAAATAGTCATTATAGTAATTCTGCTGGTATTTTGAAAATTATACTTAAATTGTCCACATTTTATCCATTGTGCGTTGGTTCGGTTTATGGTATAATGCAATCAAGTCGTTAAAGGCTCTTTAGATACTGAAAAGGAGTGTATAAAATATGGTAAAGTATATTTGTTCAGTTTGTGGTTACGTGCATGAGGGTGACTCCGCTCCGGAATTTTGCGCACAATGTAAAGCTCCCCAATCCAAGTTTAAGATGATGAACCAAGA
>CAYNCW010000158.1:0-6654 GCA_964395635.1 uncultured Oscillospiraceae bacterium | reverse complement strand
AGGGCATGGCTTGGGCAGACGAGCATAGAATTGGTGTGGCTGAAGGCGTGGATCCTGAAATTTTGGAAGGCCTGCGCGCCAACTTTATGGGCGAGTGCACCGAAGTGGGCATGTACCTGGCTATGAGCCGCCAAGCTGACCGTGAAGGATATTCTGAGGTTGCAGAAGCATACAAGCGCATTGCTTTGGAAGAAGCAGAGCACGCTGCTAAATTTGCAGAGCTGCTGGGCGAAGTTGTATTTGCAGATACCAAAAAGAATCTGCAACTGCGTGTAGAAGCTGAATACGGCGCTTGCGACGGCAAAAAGAAGCTGGCCACCAAAGCAAAACAACTGAACCTGGACGCTATCCACGATACTGTTCATGAAATGTGCAAAGACGAAGCTCGTCATGGCTGTGCATTCAAAGGCCTCTTGGATCGTTACTTTAAATAAGCCAACTATACATAAAAGAGGACGCCTCAGGGCGTCCTCTTTTTTGCATACTATATACTTGGTTACAGTCGGTTTATTCCCCCAGCTGGGCAACTCTATCCCGCAGCTTGCACAAATCATCAAAGGCAGCAGGTTTGTTGCTGGGAAAGCGCAACAACGCCGCTGGATGATAGGTGCCCATAAGCCAAATACCGTTTTTTTCAATAAATTCCCCATGCTGCTGGGTTACCTTAAATTTGGGGTCGATAATATGCTGGGCAGCAATCCGCCCAAGGCATACAATAAAGGCGGGGCGAATTTGGCGCACCTGTTCCCGCAGATAGCCAATACAGGCATTTACCTCGGCTGGGGCAGGATCCCGGTTGGCAGGCGGCCTACATTTTACCATATTGGCTATGTATATGTTGCTTTCTCTGGAAAACCCCACTGCTTGCAGCATTTTGTCCAGCAGCTCGCCTCCCCTGCCAACAAAGGGCTCCCCCTGTAAATCCTCGTTTGCGCCTGGCCCTTCTCCTATAAACATAACCTTAGCCTTGGGATCCCCCCCCCCAAATACTGTTTTGGTTCTGGTGGCAGCCAGTCCACATTTTTCACAAGTAGACACCTGCTGCCGCAAGGACTCCAATTGTTCAATATTCTCCACAGCATTCGTCTCCTTTCTCTGGTGACTATCCCCAACGGGGCTTACACCTTTCATACTAATTTGTATTTAAGCCCAACAGCATACAAAGACCCTTAGTGCCTGTCCATGGGGTATGGATAACTAAGGTTCCCCCACACAAACTAAATTGACCGTTGGTTTATTGTCAGCAAGCTGGCAATTTATGCTGCCGCCCACCGATTGCGAGCGAATGTATATAGTATACCACACCTAAAAAGAAAATTGCACTATTGTCTGGCGTTTCACAGTAAATCACAGTAAATGATTGATTTTGCAACGCCAATACGGTACAATACCAGTATAGCAATATTTAAAAATGCGGGGGTAAAAAAATTATGAGCCATAAAACATTAGTGGAAACATCAGCACGTCACCTTCATCTTTCCCAAGCCGACCTGGAAACCCTGTTTGGCAAAGGCGCCGAACTTCACTACAAAAAAGAGCTGTCCCAGCCGGGCCAATACGCCTGTGAAGAAAGAGTGGACATTGTAGGCCCAAAAAGAACACTGGCAAGCGTATCGGTACTGGGCCCCACACGCCCTGTAACCCAGGTGGAAATCTCTCTCACCGATGCCAGAGCAATTGGCGTTGCCGCACCAGTGCGGGAATCCGGCGATATTGCTGGCAGCGCTGGCTGCAAGTTGGTGGGTCCTGCCGGTGAGGTAGAACTGAAAGAAGGGGTAATCATTGCAAAGCGCCACATCCACACCACCCCAGAAGATGCTGCCGCTATGGGCATCGGCGACAAAGAGATTGTCTGTGTCAAGCTGGAAAGCGAAAGCCGCTCATTGATTCTGGACGATGTGGTTGTACGGGTTAGCCCCAGCTTCCGCACCGCTATGCACATCGACACCGACGAAGCCAACGCTGCCGGTGTCAGTGGTGAAGTATACGGCGAAATTCTCAAGAAGTAATTCAGCTTAAGGCATGAATACAAAAGCATACAAAGCTGTTGCACCCAAACCTATTGTGGCCCGGTGCAACAGCTTTTCTTTTTTGCAAAAAAGCTTCTGTACCTTTGAATCGGTACAGAAGCTTTTTTCCTATACGCTTGTAGTATCATGGGGTTCACCGTTCTGCAAACATAAGCTCCATAGGCCTCCCCCGCTCCAATGAGGCCGCCACATCCAAAATCCGTTGGTTGCGGCTTCCCCGAAAGGCAAGGCTATAATCCCGCTGTTCCTGTAGATAGAGCCCGTCCACCAAAACATCCACCAGCTCCAGCAAATGGGACACCGCCTCATCCTTGGCCGCCATCTGTAGCAGCTCCTCCCAGGTGTAACCGGAGTAACACCACAGATCCAACCCCCGAGCCTTTATCTCCTGGGCTAGGTGCAACAAGGCTGCTGCCTGCACAAAGGGTTCTCCCCCCGAAAAGGTAACCCCCTGTAACAGGGGGTTTTTGTCTATCTCTTCTAGTATTCGGCTTATATTTGTTTGGGTGCCGCCAGTGGGGCTATGGGTTTCTGGGTTGTGGCATCCGGGGCAGTGGTGGGGGCATCCCTGGGTAAATAAAGTAAACCGCAAACCGGTTCCGTCCACCACCGACTCTTTGATAACCCCCGCTATACGCAAGTTGCTCATAAAAGCTGTTCCAGCTCCCTGCTTACCCCGTGTTTTACACGCTGGCTTTCTTCTGCTCTTTTGGCGTTGTTAAACCTGTCCAGAGTGCCCACCAAATAGCCGGTAATTCGGCGGATCCGCTCAAAGTGGGGCTCGCCTTCCTCTTCCATACGCCCACAGCGGGGGCATTCATTGCCGATGATACCGGAATATCCGCAAACCGGATCCCTGTCCACCGGATGGTTGATGGAGCCGTATCCCACACCGCTTTCCTTCATAAAGCGGACAATATTCTCAAAGGCCTCCAGATTGTGCACCATATCCCCGTCCAGCTCCACATAGGTGATATGTCCACCGTTGGTAAGGGTGTGATAGGGCGCTTCCAGGCGAATTTTATCAAAGGCGGATACCTCAAAGTGCACCGGTATATGGAAGGAATTGGTGTAATACTCCCTGTCGGTTACTCCGGGAATCACCCCAAACCGACGGCGGTCAATGCCCACAAACCTGCCAGACAATCCTTCTGCCGGGGTGGCAATCAGCGAGTAATTAAAGCCGGTTTCTCGCGCCATGCGATCCACCTGACTGCGCATAAAGCCCACAATATCCAGCCCCAGATTTTGTGCCGCTTCGCTCTCTCCGTGATGGGAACCAATCAGCGCTTTTAATGTTTCAGCCAATCCGATAAACCCAACAGTCAAGGTGCCGTGTTTGAGCACCTCCCCTATCTTATCATCGGGGGATAGTTTTTCCGAGTCCATCCAAACACCCTGCCCCATAAGAAATGGGAAGTTGCGCACAGACTTTTGTGCAATAACCTGATACCGATGCATCAACTGCTGGCAAACCAGCTCAATTTTCCGCTCCAGCTCTTCAAAGAACAAATCCACATTGCCCCCTGCCTTCAGTGCAATCCGGGGCAGGTTGATGGAGGTAAAGCTCAGATTGCCCCGGCCATCCACAATCTGGCGGTTCTCGTCGTACACATTGGAGACCACCCGGGTGCGGCAGCCCATATAGGCCGCCTCGGTTTCGGGTTTTCCCGGCCGGTAAAAGGTCTTGTTAAAGGGTGCATCCAAAAAAGAAAAATTAGGGAACAGCCGCTTTGCCGACACCCTGCAGGACAGACGGAACAAATCGTAGTTGACATCGTCTATGTTGTAGTTAACCCCTTCCTTCACCTTAAAGATCTGGATGGGGAAAATGGCGGTTTCTCCGTTGCCCAGACCAGCCTCGGTGGCCAACAGTAAGGAGCGGATCACCAACCGCCCTTCCGGGGAGGTATCGGTGCCGTAGTTAATAGAACTAAAGGGAATCTGTGCACCTGCCCGGGAATGCATGGTGTTGAGGTTGTGTACCAACGCTTCCATAGCCTGGTAGGTGCTGCGTGCAATCTCTTTATCGGTGTACTTCCGGCAGATCTGCTGGATGCGCTGGGCTTCTTGTTCATCCCCTAAAAGCTCCTCCAACAATGCCAGCTCCCGATCATAATAACCACAGCTATCCTCCAAAGCAGGAACACCGCCTGTATCCTGCTTGGCTGCCTCCACAATCCCCTTTGCCACCAGCTCTCCATCGTCGGGAATATCAGTGAGCACCAGCGCCTTTTCCAGGTTGCGCAGGTATAGCTTCTGATAGGTTTTGGCCACACCCTTGGCCATGGCATAGTCAAAGTTGGGTATACTTTGCCCGCCGTGCTGGTCGTTTTGATTGCTCTGGATGGCAATACAGGCCAGCGCCGCATAGGTGTTGATATCCTGTGGTTCCCGTATGTATCCATGTCCGGTGGAAAATCCCCCGGCAAACAGCTTTTCAATATTTATCTGGCAACAGGTTGTGGTTAGGGTTAAAAAGTCCATATCATGGATATGGATATCCCCTTCCATATGGGCTTTAGAGAACTTGGGATCCAGAATAAACATCTCATAAAACTGCTTTGCACCCTCGGATCCGTATTTCAGCATGGTGCCCATGGCGGTGTTGCCGTCGATATTGGCATTTTCCCGCTTGATATCGTTTTCCGAAGCATCTTTAAAGGTTAAATCCTCATACACCCGCATTAGCTTGGTGTTCATCTCCCGCACCCGGGTGCGTTCTGCTCGGTAGAGAATAAACTCTTTGGCGGTACGTGCATGTCCCTTGTCAATCAGTATCTTTTCCACCGCATCCTGCACCATTTCCACTGTGGGGCATTCTTCTTTCAGGGTGCTGTCCAGGTAGGTTTCCACCTCTTTGGCCAGGGCTAGAGCGGTATCGTAGTTGGTTCCGCCCAGCGACTGGGCTGCTTTGAAAATTGCCCCTGCAATTTTTCCCACATCGTATAATGTGGTGCGTCCGTCCCGCTTGACAATCGTGTTAATCATGCCGTTTCCTCTGCTTTCTGCCGGAATATAGTGTATTGTTTATGTGTTTGCACACAATATATTGTGTTTCTGCGCAATACCTATTCTACCCAGAATGGAGATAAATGTCAATTGCTAAAAGTGCAAAAAGAATAGGGCCAAGCTTAGATATTTTTTGGAATCAAATTGACGATTTATGCATATATTGGTAGAAGCGACAAAATGCTAATCCATATTTGAAGTATCAAGGAGCGTGATGAGATGGACGTCGGCAACCTGCACATCGTCTGTATCCCCACTCCCAAGGACACCGAACCGGCGCCGGAGATCGCGCAGTGGCTCTGTGTATCTGGGGATATTGATGACCTGATTTATTATGACCAAGAAGCACGACACAGTGAGCGCTAAATTTTACCCTTGCCTTCCCCTACATAGCGGCAGGCAAGCAAATCCGCCGGCCATTGCTTGTGCGAATTTGTTTTTACCCAAAAGCATACAGTATCCAGAAGCACTCTGTATACTGTATGCTTTTGTTTTTTAATGCTCCCAAAAACAAAAAGGCTACCTGTAAAGCAATTTTAAAATTGCTTTGCAGTAGCCCTTGTTTTTCAACTGGTTATACAAACAACTCCGGCTCATGGCGCACACCGGAAAAGTTCTCTTCCATGGCAGCCACTCTTGCCAGAAACCCTTCGTTTTCAATCTGCCTTGCCTTGGGGGGACACCGCTTGACACAGCCCTGACACCGAATACACTTGGCAGCATCGGTGCTTTTGGGGTCGTTATAGGCTATGGCATTGGTGGGACACCACCGCCAGCACAGCATACACAACACACAGTTCTCGTTGGTGATAGGTGCCACAGGCAAAGACGGTGGCAGATCCTTGTAGGGAATATTTCCGGGTATGCCGGTAACAGCATATTCCGGCAGATATTCCGGCGACGGAATGCTATCCAGCTTCTCCCGCACCAACACCCCCAATTGATTGGCGGCTGCCACATCCGATTGATCCGGTCGCCCTGCCCCCACTTTATCCGTATAGGCATGCTCGGCTATCATGGCTCCAGCACCCACAGGGATAAATCCCCGCACCTGCAAATCGTTGACCATCTCCAGCAGTGTATCGTCGTATCCTCTGTCTCCATACACCACAACAGGCAACACCGGTGTATTGTTGCCGATAAAGTTTTCAAACAAGCTGGGGCGCACATTGGGCAACCGACCACCATAGGTGGGCACACCCACCACCAAAAGCTCGTCGGATCCCAGCCGGGTTTCTTTTTCTCGTTGAGAAACACCGGTGATATTGATGGTTTGGGTAGGCACCCGATACCCAAGCCCCCACACCACATGCAAAATCAACCGCCGGGTGCTAAGGGTGGGGCTAAAATAGGCAAATGTCAATTTGTTGATTTCCACAAAAGTCCTCCCTGTTTACAAATTGCCCGTGTTCCTAAAAACACAGACCGATAGCTTGAGTCCAAATCCTTTCCACAAAGATCAGTCAGGATACTTTGCCTTGGGATAGGGCTGCTTCTCATCGGTAAGGCCCATAAGATAATCCACGCTGGTTTTGTAAAACTGTGCCAGCTTAGCCAATACCTCTGCGGGGATGGTGCGGCGTCCGGTTTCGTAAGAGGAGTAGGAGTTTTG
>CAYNCW010000157.1:0-6988 GCA_964395635.1 uncultured Oscillospiraceae bacterium | reverse complement strand
AAAAGGTTATGGCCAATTTCGCCCGGCTAGTCAAACTGTAGAGCAAAGAAAAAGCTTGTATATTTTGCTTGTCTGTGGCTATGCCAACCATTGGATGACTGAATTCTGAGATAGTCTCGGGATTTTTCTCACCAAATAGGGGTGCCTTTCATAAAATAATACTGAGTATCAAAATTATTGTATAGCTCAGTACGATTTTATAGGAGGATTATTATGGCAGAAAACACTTTTGCTCCCGCCCTTGAGTCGGGTAGCACCAGCCACTTCAAAGAAGCGGTATGCATCGAAGCCGGCAGAATTTTTGATTCTTGCAGCGACAAGGACTGCCTAGAGGATTTACAGGTGTTCTTTACCACCGAAGGTCAGGAGGTTATCAATAACGCAACCCTGATTAAGGTTAAATCCGCAGAAGTCATGGACGTATTCTTAAACGTAGAGCCGGTACCGTTTAACAAGGGCTTTTATGCAGTGGACATTACATTTTATTTCCGCATTCAGTTCAGCACTTACACCTCGCCCGTGTCTCCCTCCATTGATGTGACAGGGCTTGCATATCACTGCAAAAAAGTTATCCTGTTCGGCAGCGAAGGCAATGTAAAAACCTTTAGCTCTGACCGGCCCACAGATTGTACATCCCCAATCGAAACCCAACTTCCAGTTGCCACATTGAAATGTGTATCCCCGGTTGCTTTGGGGTGCCGTATCGTTGAAAATTGCCCACCCTATCATGAACCATTGGGCAATGTTCCCGGCAACGTTGCAAGATGCTTCGAGGGCGACCTGGTGATTCAGCCCAACAGCAAAACGGCTCTGGTCACCTTAGGGTTATTCACCATCGTTACCCTGGAGAGAGATGTACAGCTGATGATTCCCGTGTATGACTACTCGGTGCCAGAAAAAGACTGTATGACTTCTATCACAACCGAAGACCCTTGCGAAGTGTTCAAGCGCATTAAGTTCCCTGTGCAGGAATTCTTCCCAGACAACTTCTGTGATGCACCCCATAAAGATTAACCAAACATAACTATGGGAAAAGGAAAGCGAGTTATCGCTTTCCCTTTTCCCACCAATAGATTGGGACAAGCCCGTTTTAAAGCAGCTTGTTCCCAAAACAATACGCAGATACTATCCGGCAAAAAAGGAGTTGCTTATATGCTCAAAGTTACATTGCTTACCCATACGCCAGAACCGGAACAAGTGGTCGCCGCCGCTGCAAAGCTTTGCTATTCTTCCAGCACGGTGGATAAGCTTATGGATGGGCTCACCCCGGAGAAGAGCAAGGATTTTGTAGATATGCTCTCCACAATCGGGCACGAAAGCCCTATAGAACACGTTAGCTTCACCTTTGCCCTGGAAGGGGTATCCCGGGCGATGCTGGCTCAGATTACCCGCCACCGCATTGCGTCCTACAGTGTGCAGAGCCAGCGGTATGTGGGGGAAAGTAGTTTTGACTATGTAGTGCCCCCCGAAATTGCTTCGGTGCCACAAGCCAAAGTGGCATTTTTAAAGGCCATGGAGGAGGCGCAGGCACACTACAACACCATTGCCTCCATTCTTCAGCAAAAACACATGGAACAACTGATGGGCGAAGGAATGGATGAGAAAACTGCCCGCCAAAAGGCCACCAAAATGGCTATAGAAGATGCCCGCTTTGTGTTGCCCAATGCCTGCGACACCAAGATTATTATGACGATAAATGCCCGTAGCCTTATGCACTTCTTCCGTCTGCGCTGTTGCAACCGGGCGCAGTGGGAGATACGTCAGGTGGCCGACCAGATGCTGCAGCTTGCATACAAGGTAGCCCCCGGGTTGTTTAAAGATGCCGGCCCTGCCTGTGTGGTGGGGAAATGCACCGAAGGCAAAATGACCTGCGGCAAGATAGAAGAGGTGCGCAAGGCATACCAGCGCCTGAAGGAGGAGACGGCATGAAAGGGCAGGGAACCCTGCTGGTAATTGAGGGGCTGGACGGTTCCGGCAAAGCCACCCAGGCTGCAAAGCTGGTTGAGTGGCTAAAAAGCCGGGGAAAGATGGTAGAGCCGGTGACCTTTCCAGACTACCACAGCGATTCCTCCGCGGCGGTGCGGATGTATTTGAAAGGGGAGATAGGGGGCGTATCGGATGTAAATGCCTATGCTGCCTCTACCTTTTATGCGGTAGACCGCTATATCAGTTACCAAAACAAGTGGAAGAATGCGTATATGGCGGGGCATACTATTGTAGCCGACCGCTACACCACCTCCAATGCGGCCCATCAAATGTCCAAGCTGTATCCTGAAGAGTGGAAAGACTATTTGAGTTGGCTGGAAGATTTGGAGTATTCTCGCATGGGGCTGCCGGCTCCAGATATGGTTTTATATTTGGATATGGATCCCGTTATATCCAAACGGCTTTTGGCAGAGCGTTACGGTGACAACGCCCATAGGGATATCCATGAAAGCGACACCGCATATCTGGCATCCTGTCGCAAAGCGGCGCTGTTTGCTGCTGGTGTGTTGGGGTGGAAGGTAATCCGCTGCGATGACGGAACAAACCCCTATTCTGTTGAAGAGATTTTTGACAGAATTAAAATAATATTGGCTTGAGATAACAAAAAAGGGATGTAAACAACCATGATTGACTTTCAGAAATTTACATTGGCGGATAAAAAATGGATGCAGCCACTTATCCAGATGTCAGGATTTAGGACTGAAGAATACAATTTTAACTTTATGTTTTTATGGCGCAATGTGTTTGACTATTCAGCTGCACAAATGGGAGATTTTTTGCTGCTACGGGCCAATCTGCCCGACAGACCGCCATCCTATTTGTATCCACCCGGTAGCGGCGATGTAGTGCCGGTTATCAAAGCGCTGATGCAGGATGCGGAAACTGCAGGCTATCCGCTGATTTTTCACACAGTGCTGCCCGAACAGGTAAAACTAATGGAGACGCTATTTCCCGGGCAATTTGTGTTTACACCGTTGGACGACTATTTTGACTATGTATACGATGCACAAAGCCTAATCACCCTTGCAGGCAAAAAGCTACACGCAAAGCGCAACCATATCAACCGCTTTAAGGCCGATAATCCGGATTGGTGTTATGAAGAAATTACCCCGGAAAATATGCCGGAAGTAATGAAAATGAGTGGGGAATGGTGCAAGGTAAACGAATGTGAATCCACCAAAACCGGTCGGGATGAAGCTTGCTCGGTAAAAACAGCACTCAAACATTATTTTGACCTGGAGGTAAATGGCGGTCTTATTCGTGCCCAAGGCAAGGTGGTGGCATTTTCTATCGGCGAACCCCTTAATCACGACACCTACCTAGTGCATATTGAAAAAGCATTTAGTGATATTCAGGGGGCTTACGCCATTATTAACCAGGAGTTTGCTACCCATAACTGCGAAAATTTCTTATACATCAACCGGGAGGATGATTCCGGTCAACCCGGACTTCGCAAAGCCAAGCTTTCTTATCGCCCTGCCTTTCTTGCGGAAAAATATGCTGCCCGGCTAAAATGGTACTGATACTATCATCAAACCGTTGAGCCTGTTTTTGGCCATGTCAGTTGAAAAGATTCTGTAGAGTAATGATGATGTAACCGTCAGCCACAGGAGGCTTTTGTATGATACGTTTTGCAGACAGCACTATGTTACCGGCGTTGCAGGCAATCTGGCAAAGCTGCTTTGGAGACGGTGCAGAGTACACTTCCTTTATATTTGAACAGCTTTTGTCCCCAGAGCATATATTGGTACATTTGGAGCCGGATGGGCAGCCATCGGCCATGCTTTGTTTGCAGCCTATGAGCTTACTTTGTGGAGATGGGGCGAAGATTGCAGCGGCTTACGTCTTTGGAGTAGCAACCCTACCCAAATTTCAGGGAAACGGGCTTAGCACCAAGCTTATGGAAGCCATGCACCTGCTTTTGGCCCAGAAAAACATAGAGGCATCGGTGCTGGTACCCGCCAGTAAAAGCCTATTTTCCTTTTACACCAATCGTGGATATGAACCGTTTTCAAACATTCAAAAAGCCACGATACAAGCCGCAGAAATGCCTAAAAAGCCCCAGGGGTTTGGGGTGGTTACCACTTCATCACTGGAGTGTCTGGAAAAGGTGAGAGAAGGCTGTTTTAACGACAGTACAATATTTGTTCAATGGGACAGTGACTACTTACAGTTCATTACCAAGGAGTGCAGGTTGTCCGGTGGCCAGGTGCTACGGGTTGCAGGCAATGGGCAAACTGGCTACGCGGTGTGCTATCGGGATGGCAAGGGCGGTGTACTTGTAAAGGAGATAGCTGTGCCAGAGCAGCTGCAAAATACTCTGTTGGCAGCAATTCACATAGAGATGCAAGCCCAACGCTACACCTTTTATCTGCGAGAGGACAAGCATATACAATTTACAAATAGTGTCTTGCCATTTTCCATGATTCGGTGGTATGATATAGAGAAAAAGAAGGTAGCCTTAGCACAAACAGGTGCACCAAACTATATAGCATTTGTATTGGATTGACAGAATGTGTTTGACCATAAGGAGGGTACAACTATGGTAGCTGTGTTTTTTGCATCCGGGTTTGAAGAGATAGAAGCGATTACATCGGTGGATATACTCCGCCGCGCAGAGCTAGAGGTAATCACCATAGGAGTCGGCGGAAAAACCATTATAGGGGCTCACGGCATCCCTGTAACCTGTGATATTACCGAAGATATGGTCAATCCCGAGGAAATAGAGATGCTGGTTCTCCCCGGAGGAATGCCCGGCACCTTGAATCTGGAAGCCAGTGCCGTGGTGCAAAAAAGCATAGATTCAGTTATAAAGCGCGGCTGTTGGCTGGGTGCCATCTGCGCAGCTCCCTCTATTTTAGGCCACAAAGGCCTTCTGAAAGGCAAACGCTGCACCTGCTTCCCCGGTATGGAAAGCCAATTGGGAGAAGGGGCGGAGTTCACCAACCAGCGTATAATCCAGGATGGCAGAATTGTCACCGCAAAAGGTGCAGGTGCCGCTGTTGGCTTTGCCTTGCGGCTGGTTGCATGTATGGAGGGAGATAAACGAGCAGAATTGTTGGAGGCTTCCCTTCAATGAGCAGTCCCCATTTTGATATCCGGCGCTATAAGAAAGACCTCAGGGCGCAATACAAAGCAATGCGCAAAAACATACTACCCAGTGAAAAACTGGAATTGGACAACGCAGTTTTTGAGAACATTATCGCCATGCCACAATATACAGCCGCCAAAACCGTGCTTACCTTTGTCTCCACCCCCTTGGAGGTAGATACCCATAAGCTGATTCGTCACGCTCTGCAACAAGGCAAAACAGTGGCGGTGCCCTATTGCCTAGAGGGCACAAGAAAGATGGAGTTCTATAAGATTACCAGCATGGACCAACTGGCGGTGCGCACCTTTGGCGTTTTGGAGCCGGTAGCAGAAAGTTGCGAAAAACTCACGGATTATACAGATTCCATATGTTTGCTGCCAGGATATTGTTTTGACAGGCTGGGATATCGATTGGGCTATGGCGGAGGATACTACGACCGATTTCTCTCCAAGGTGTATACGGGTGTAAAGATTGGCATTTGCTACCAGTACTGCATACGCCGTCACCTGCACCATGGGAAGTTTGATGTTCCGTGTAACTGGCTGGTAACCGATGCTGCTGTGCGCAAAGCTATTGTACCTGTGCCCCGCAAAGGTAAAGGCAAGGGACATTCTCGCCATAAAAAAGGAAAGCCCCTGGATTAACCAGGGACATTCCATCGGGCTTATGGTTTTCGGTGATGTATTCTGCTATGTTTTAGCAGCAGCAGCACAAAAGGATGAGGATGATGATGATAATGCAGCAGCAGTTTCCACCGCCGAAGCCAAAGCCGCCACCGCAGCCGCAGCCACATTCATTACCGCAACCCTCGTTGCATCCGCAATTTCTAAACATTCAGTGTCACTCCTTTTTTTGTAGGTTGCTATATACTATGTGGCTACAAATCTCCATGTTCATTGGCTTACAGTACCGGGGATACAATATGGTGCACCTTTAGCGCAATATCTGTTTTTTATAATGGGTGGACAGTACATTTTTACCCTTTTTTGAAAATTGTGATTTTTTAAGGAGCTAATTATGCAGTACAATAATTCCTCTGGAGGCCAGCCACCCAGAAGACCGGCACAGGGTTCTTATCGGCGCCCCCCTTCGGGCCAATCCGCTATGCCTCCCCGCCAAACCACACCCCCCAGCGGTAGCCCACAACAACAGCATAATGAGCGGGAAACCAAAGTTAAGGTGAAAAATCGCTGGTTTCGCGCAATTGTTATGGTCTTGGCCACTATTGTGGGATGTGTATTTTTGGCCTTCTTTATCCTGCAAAGTGCTTTTGATTTGTTTGGCTTAAACCAGGTAGATACCAGCATTGAAATAGAGGTGCCCCAAGGCGCTACCACATCAGATGTGGCAGCTCTTTTAAACTCCACAGGTATAGTGGATCAGGGCCTTACGTTTCGGCTGTATGCCGAGCTGAAAACCAAAGATAAGCCTTTTCAGCCCGGTAAATATGTCTTTAACAGCAACATGGGTTACGACGAAATTATCAGAGACCTGCGCAGCGGCAACAACACCAAGGAAGAAGTGCGCATTACCTTTATTGAACGAAGCACTATATCCGAGATAGCAAAGCTTTTGGAGGAAAATAAGGTCTGTAATGCCAAAGAGTTTATAGATTATCTCAACAGCGCAGAGTATGAGTATGAGTTTTTCAACATGCTGCCACAAAACCAACTGCGGTACCACAAGCTGGAAGGCTATCTGTTCCCAGATACCTACGACTTCTTTGTAGGCGAAAGTGTGAAGGATGTAGCCAAAAAGTTTATTAGAAACTTTAATGATAAGGTGACACCGGAGCTGCAAGCAAAAATGCAGGATCTAAACCTGACTTTGGATCAGACCATTACTCTTGCATCGGTTATCCAGCGTGAAGCCGGAACGGTGGAAGACATGCGGCTGGTATCCTCTGTTTTC
>CAYNCW010000156.1:0-7014 GCA_964395635.1 uncultured Oscillospiraceae bacterium | reverse complement strand
TTGTTATAATTGTCATTTTTTGTAGCAATGTATTCTAATTTTAAATTTTTTAGAGTATACCCCTTTTACTATTTATAAAATAGGTGTATACTCATCTTATAAACCTGGTTGTTTTCAGAGTTTACAGTGTTTTACCACTGAATTATAGTTGTACTTCAATGAGATACAATTACTAGAATGCTACAGCGGGATTTCCCCGCAGAAAGGAAGCCGTGCCATGCTGACAATGGAACGCATTCGCGATGCACAAACTGTTTTGGAGGGTGTAGCAGAACGCACCGCGATGATTCCCGCTACCGGGCTTTGCAGTGCCCAACAGGTGTATTTAAAGGCCGAAAACCTGCAAAAAACCGGTTCCTTTAAGCTCCGGGGAGCCTATTACCGCATCAGCAAACTGACCCAGGAGGAAAAGGCCCGGGGGGTAATTGCTTGTTCTGCCGGCAACCACGCCCAGGGGGTGGCCTATGCTGCTGGGAAAGAGGGGCTTGCCTGCACCATTTGTATGCCGGAGGGGACCCCTATCTCCAAGGTGGAGCGCACCAAGGCCCTAGGCGCCAATATAGTGCTGGTGCCGGGTGTGTATGACGATGCCTATGCCCAGGCGGTTCAACTGCAAAAAGAACATGGCTATACCTTTGTGCATCCCTTTGATGATTTTGATGTTATGGCAGGCCAGGCCACTGTGGCCCTGGAAATTCTGGATCAGGTGCCGGATGCAGATATGGTGTTTGTTCCAGTGGGGGGCGGCGGGCTCATTGGAGGGATCGCCTATGGGATAAAGCATTTAAAGCCAAACTGCAAGGTAATTGGGGTAGAAGCGGCAGGGGCGGCCTCTATGAAGCAGTCCTTGGATCTGGGCTACTCCTGTAGGCTGGACCAGGTAAACACCATTGCCGACGGGATTGCGGTGAAATGCCCCGGAGATGAGACCTTTCGGCTGTGCCAGCAGTATGTAGACGAGATTGTTACAGTGAAGGAAAGCGAGATTGCCTCGGCAATTTTGCGGCTGCTGGAGGATTACAAAATGGTGGCGGAAGGAGCCGGCGCAGTATCGGTTGCAGCTGCTATGTACGGCAAGGTGGATACCCGGGGCAAAAAGATAGTGTGTGTGGTTTCGGGAGGCAATGTGGATGTGAACATTGTTGCCAGAATCATCAGCAAGGGGCTAAAGAAAACCGGACGGGTAATTGAAGTGCAAACGGTTTTGGACGATAAGCCAAACCAGCTGCGGACCTTGTTGGACTGCATCTCCTCTATGGGGGCAAATATTTTGTCGGTGCACCACGACCGAGATGAGATTGATATGGATATTGGCAAGTGTGCTGTGGATGTGGTGCTGGAGACAAGGGGCACAACCCATGCCCAACAGCTTTTGGATCAGCTGCAGCAAAGTGGATATCAGGTGTTGCAGCGGTAATCTAGCGCTATGGATAGTAGAAAGACAAAGCCACTGTATTGGTGGTGAAATTCAGGACAACCAAAGGCCACCCCTACATATGCCAACATCTGGGGGTGGCCTTTGGCTGTCCAATGGTACACGGTGTTTTGTATTGTATGCTGGTGGGATACTGCATAAACCCGGAGATGTTATCCCAGAATTATCCAATATGGCTGCTGTATCCCTGTGGAGATGCTTCCGGTTATTTACAATATGCCGGGGTGGTGCTACAATGGGAATATGCAAATCGGTAAAGGTTGGTGTATCCAAGTTGAGCAAAGAGAAAAAAGAAGGTCTGGGGCACAGTATTTGGGAAGGAATTAAGGTAGTGGCAAGCGCCTTTGTAATAGCGCTGATTATCAATAATTTTTTGCTTGTTAATGCGTCGGTGCCTACAGGTTCTATGGAAACTACCGTTATGGCCGGGGACAGGGTTTTGTTTAACCGGCTGTCCTATCTAAAGGATCCACCACAGCGCTACGATATTATCATCTTTAATTTTCCATACAGCCAGGGGAACAAGCCCGAAAAGTATGTAAAGCGGGTGATTGGTCTGCCGGGAGAGACAGTGGAGATTATTGACGGCAAGGTGTACATTAATGGGGATACCCAAGCACTTAGGGATGATTTTATCTACGATACACCCAATGGAGAGTTCGGTCCTTATGAGGTACCGGAGGATTCCTATTTTGTTTTGGGGGATAACCGAGATGATTCCTACGACTCCAGGTATTGGCCCGGCCCGTTTATCTCTGAGGATACCATTTTGGGCAAAGCGCTTCTTATTTACTATCCCCGCATAGAGGTTGTGAAGCATCTGGAATAAAGCCCATTGGGAGGTGTTTAGACACAAATGAGCAGCGGTTTAAAACGACCGGTTTACCCTATTCCGGAATTTGTTACCCAGGCTCTGGAGCAAGAAAACCTGACAGCCGCTTATAATAACCGTCCCCCCTATCAGCGCAACGATTATATCGGCTGGATTACCAGGGCAAAGCGCCCGGAAACCACCGCCAAGCGACTAAACCAAATGCTGGAGGAGTTAAAGGACGGCGACCGGTATATGGGAATGGCCTATACCGCCAAGCTGCCGGATGAGGGATGACCAGATTGGGCTGACTATATACTTAAAAGAGCCGTTATTCAAGCTTTGGCTTTGAATAACGGCTCTTTGTTTATGAAACAACGGTTTATGTGATTATTGTTTTTGGTTGAGGGGGGGTTGTTTGGCGCGGCTGCTTTTTTTCAGGGCATACATGTGTAAATCTGCTTGCTGCACCAATTCATGCAGGTTTTGGCTTTCCTCTTCCTTAACGGCATAGCCCAGGGCAATGGATGGCTGGAAAGCATACTGCTTTGTTTGGGTTATCAGCTCCTGGGTGGCTGTTACCAGCTGCTGGGCCTGTTCTTTGGTGAATCGGGGGATGAGCATGACAAACTCGTCGCCCCCAATGCGAAACAGCTTGCCTTGCCTAGGCAGCTTTTGGCGCAACAGCTCTGCGGTTACCTTCAGCAGCAAATCGCCCTGTTGGTGGCCCAGGGTGTCGTTAACCTGTTTGAGACCGTTTACATCTCCCATTAGCACAGTTAGGGGCAGGGAATCTGCGTGGTCCAGCTCTTCCAGAATTTGTTCGTAGCTGCGCCAATTGTACAAACCGGTTAGGGCATCCATCCCGGCAAATTTCTCCAAACGGTCAATGAGAGAGCGGTTGTGGGTAACATCCATACAGGTTACAAATAGGCCCCGCTGTGTGCCTTGGTCGTCGTATATGGCTCTTTCCCGCATATTGTAAACCACCTGGGAATAAGAATCGGACAGGGAAATGTCGATTCCTCGCTCAAATTCCATTGGATCCCGGAAGGTTGCACCCAAGGCTTTTAGGTTCTCCAGCACCTTATTAAAGGATATGCCGGTGTCTCCGATACCCATATCCGCCAACCAAACCCTGGCGGAGCGGTTGGCGTCCATGATGGTGCCATCGTTGTCCAGTATAAAAATGCACTCGTCCAGGTAGTGGAAAATCTCGTTTCTGGCCAGTATTAAAAAATCCATGTGCTGGCTTTTGGCGATAGCCAGATACATAAAGAGCACCGCTACGCTCATACCGATCAGGGTGATGTCAAAATCCAGGGAAACCAGCTGAAAAACCACCAGTATGTTGCAAAAAAGGCAGAAGGATACACCGGTGAGGATAAAAACAGACGGGGTGCGGTAGGGTTTTGGCAGCTTGCCGAAATAATACAGTACTATGCCAACTACCGCCAGAAGCAGGATATAGCAGTAGCCGGTGTGAACCCAGAACCATACCCCCCGCTGGTTGATCTCTGTGTGCAGGGGGCCATCTATTAAAATAATCAGTTGTTTGCGCAAAAAGGTGTGCATAGGACTGGTGACCGCAAATATGGTTGTTATCATAGGGATTATGCTCAGCAGAAAAAAGCTGCTTTTGCGCAGGTATTTTTCCATGTGGTAAAACCGCATGACAAACTGCAAAAGCCAAATCGCAGAAAAGGCCACAAATGGGATTTTTAAATCAAAGAATATCCGGGCCAGGTTGGTGTCGGATACAGCGAAATACAGCATCTCAAACATCAGCCACATAAAAATCATGCTGCCCAATACTAAAAAGGCCCGTGTGACCACACTTTTTCGGTCACGCATATATGCCATTAATAGTACGACAGCTGTCACCAATGTAATTGGAAGGTATATAATAATCAGAGATATGTTGGTCACAGTAAATATCCTCCCAACGGTTTTTGCTACCCCAATTTTATTCTTTGTTACCATATTTTATCACATGAAAGCGCATATATCAAATAAAAGAAAAACAGCACCCGGTGGTGTGATAAACCACAGTAACCGGGTGCTGTTTTTGCTTGCAGAATATCTATGCTGCTGTTTTCAGGGGGCCCTGTAGCTCTGTCCATGCACCCCCGGGGAATACGGCATAGTATTGGCCGTTGGCGGACTGGACCTGCCAGCCGCCTATCTCGATAATCCACTGGGCGGATGCACCGGATAGTCCATTCATCCCCAATATGCCGTTGAGCACATATCGCGGGGCAGAACAGCCGATAAATACCGTTTCGTCGCCGGTTAGCCGCAGCCCCTGGTAATCCAGAAAGATGGGGGTTGTATACACCTTATTCAGGTTGGCTATGGCAGCTTCGGTTCCGGTGAGATATTTGGGCAGCATCTTTTTTAGGTATTCCACCTTGTTGCCTAGTGCGGTTTTTTGATTGTCTGTACTCAGCCGGTGGTAGATCCCCTGCCCCGGCTTGTTGCGCACAAATGCATGGGCAAAGGTTTCTGCAAAGTCCTCCCCTGGGCCGGTGGCGGCATAGCTGGACATAAATACCACCTTGTTGTAGGCATAGGCCATATAACCGGGGTTGTAGGCTACGCCCCCGTTAAGGGCGTTCCACTCCCGCTGGAGGGTTTCTTTGCCGTCCAGATCCAGATACATCTGGTAATAGGCATGGGCAAATTCATGGGCAATGGTGAGGGGGTTGCAGCCTGTTGTGAAGATATTGGTGCTAGAGGAAGGGATAAACAGGTGAATATCCGCCTGTTTATCGTCAAACATTCCCAGCAGCGCAAGTTCCGGGTCGGTTTCCTGTAATGGGGAATAGACAAACTGAAACCCCAGCGGAGTCCCCAGCTTTTTTTGGTAATAATCCGAAACCTGCTTAACTACACCGGGGGTTAGATTGGCAAGAGCCATATCCAAGGTGTAGAGGCTACCGGTGCCAATGGCTGCCAAACCATCTACTGTTGTGGCATAGCTAATGCGAATGCTGTATTTCTGCTCCAGCTTCTGCCTATAGGCATCAAATTCCCCTTGAGATTCCTGGGCAAATGCGGTGAAGCTTTGGCAGAATACCAATAGCACCACCAAAAACACAGTGAGCTTTTTTCTTTTGACCATGCACATTACTCCCCAAATAAAATAGCAAAATGGTAAAAAAGCCTGAATCAGCAGCTGCTTATTCAGGCTTTGGTGTACTGTTATCTTTTGGTGATGGGTTTATCGGATATGAGTATGGTGCCGCCCACATTTGTGGTAAAGTGCAGATAGCCTTTTGCATCCACGCTGTAGTTGGGGGCATCTATTGTTACCATGGTGTTTTCCACGGCGTCATAAGAAGCAAAGTACAGATGGCTGGTGTCCATCCCCGAAAGATCCACCAATGCCGCTACCTGGATATTGGTGCCAAAACTGCCACCTTGGAGGAAATCTACAGCTACAAACTTGTTGGTGTAGTATTTGCTCAAGGACTCAATAACGGTAAAGTCGCTTCCTTCCGGAAGGGCTGCGGTGGCAAATCCTTTGGTTGCCTGGGAGGGGTTTACAGTCATGCGGACCAACACAGCATTGTCTAAACCACAGTCAAAGTGGATGCGGAAATCTTTGCCGCCGGTTTGCGCCGCTAGCTTTAGGGCGTCGGGCAAAATCACATCGTTGTTGACAATGGTGACCGAACCTTTCTTGTCGGCAACTGCTTTTTCTATTTTGGTTACCACCTCGGGCTTTTCTCCCATCACCAGCATACGGTCGGATACGCCGTTGGCCAGAAGGGCTTGGTTGAGCTTGCTGGTATCGGTTTGGGATGAGGAGATGGCCGACTGCACCATTTTATTGAATTGGTCGCCATTCATCACATCCATCAGCATGTTTTGGGCTTTTTGGTTCACCTTAACGACTGTTACATAATTATCAGCGGGCTTGTTGTTGGCTGACCCATACATAATACCAATGGCATCCACCGAAGGATTGCCATTTACTCCAGACAAAGTGTAGAGCCGAAAAATATCGGAATAGCCAGGCCCTGCAGCAGTTGCCGAGATGGCACCCATCGCCAATATGAGACATAATGCCAGGAAGATTGCCGAAAACTTTTTTGCGTATTGCCGGATCCGCATTTGCACAACACTCCCTCATTTTTTGTTCTTTACTTAAGTAAATAGTACCATATATAGTAAATATTTACAATAAGTCAAGGAAGAAAATTGTTCAGGGTTGCCTTATAACTATAACAAAAAACACTATACGTATAAGTTTAAATTTATATTACTTAACGTTTTAATTTATTTGATGTACAGAAACACAATCATGCTTTTTCACATATGATGCATATATGGGGGTGAACGTTATGTTTTTAAAGAAATCGCGGAGAAGAAACGAGTCTTTATTTGATCTATACAAGAAAAAGAAAAATACCATACCCAATCGAAACGGGCTGTTGGAAGAGGTTACCCAGTCGCTGGATCAACTGATTGGAGAACTGGTGGCAGCAAAAGGTGCTTGTGCCACAAGCTTTCAGGCCAAGACCAACTACATAGCCCTGCTGAACTTTACCTTGGATTTGCAGGCGGATATTGAGGACTTTAAAAAGGGCGCCCTTTCGGCGCTTCAGGATAAGCCTAAGCAGAAGCTGGCTTTGCCAGACCAGGCAAAGTAAGGATATTTTGCACCAAAAACAGCAAAGCGCCTCGTTTGTGTAAAAAGCAAACGGGGTATTTTTTTATGATTTGATATTTATATATTGATTATATTCATTTTCGTTATATT
>CAYNCW010000155.1:0-7019 GCA_964395635.1 uncultured Oscillospiraceae bacterium | reverse complement strand
CTGGGCACTGAGCAGTTCATCGTCTCCTTGGGGGCCTTTCATTGCAATAAAGTATCCACCTATCTTTACAAATGGCAGACAATACTCTGCCAACGCCGGCAGTGCTGCAACCGCTCTGGCAGTAACAAAATCATATTGCTCCCTGTGATGGGTGTCTCTGCCCAGTTGCTCTGCTCGTCCATGTATAATCGTAGTAGTATGATTTAATGCCGTAGAAAGTTCCTGTAAAAAGACAGTGCGTTTTTGTAAGCTGTCAAGGAGAGTCAATGCTATATCAGGTCTTGCTATTTTTAGTGGAATGCCAGGAAATCCAGCACCAGTACCCACATCCAACAAACTGCTCTCTAAAGGGATGTCTACAGCCGAGAGTACTAACAAACTATCTAGATAATGCTTTACTAAAATTTCATCCGTTTGGGTAATTGTTGTCAGGTTAATCTTTTGATTCCACTCTAAAAGATACTCTGTATATAAAGTAAATTTCTCTATCCTATCCTTATCCAGCGTTATGCCATACGAATTAGCCATATCCATCAGATCTGTGTGGGTATTCATTTTTGTTCCTCCATCCTGCGCCGCTCCAAAGCTATCAGCAATACACCAATATCTGCCGGGCTTACACCGGATATCCGAGATGCCTGTCCTACACTGCGGGGTTTTATTTTCTCCAGCTTCTCTCTTGCCTCCAAACGAATACCTATAACAGCTCCATAGTCCATATCTTCTGGGAAAAGGGTCTTCTCTAATCGGGACTGCTCTGCAACCTGAGCCAACTGTTTCTTTATATACCCTTCATATTTCACTTGTATCTCCACCTGTTCCCACACAGCTCTAGGCAACTGGGGCCTTTGCCTATCAAAAGACGTAAGACATTCATATCCTAACTGTGGACGGCGCAACAGTTCGATTAGTTTTATGCCGCTTTGAACTGGAGACGTTTCTTTTTCTACTAACAATGCATTGAGCTCTTCACTGGGTGCAATGGTAACCTTACCTACACGCGCCAGTTCCTGCTTTATCATAGACTGTTTCACATGAAACGCTTCCCAGCGCTCATCCCCTATAAGCCCTATCTCTCTACCCAGTGGGGTTAATCGCTGATCAGCATTGTCTTGGCGCAGCAACAAACGATATTCTGATCGAGATGTCATCATTCGATAGGGATCCATACAGCCTTTAGTTACAAGGTCATCAATAAGTGTTCCAATATACGAGGTGGATCTTTCTAGAACAAATGGTTCTTTATTCTGTGCTTTACGTGCTGCATTAATACCCGCAACAAGTCCTTGGGCAGCTGCTTCTTCATAACCCGATGTGCCGTTAAATTGCCCTGCCCCATACAACCCGGGTATTTTTATAAATTCCAATGTAGAGCTAAGCTCTAGAGGATTCACACAGTCATATTCAATTGCGTATGCATTGCGCATGATCTGTACATTTTCTAACCCTTTAATAGAGCGATAGATTTCAACTTGTACCTCTTCAGGTAAAGAAGAGGATACACCCTGCAGATACATTTCCTTTGTATCCAAACCCATAGGTTCAATAAAAATTTGGTGTCTGGGTTTATCAGAAAACCGTGTAACCTTATCTTCAATACTGGGGCAATACCGTGCCCCCACCCCTTTAATCTGCCCGGCATACATGGGGGATCGATGTAGGTTTTCCTGTATTATCTGATGGGTTTTTTCATTGGTATAGGTAATATGGCAGACTACCTGGTTATTGAGTTCCTCCGTGGTTTCAAAGGAAAAGGGAATCACAGGAGTATCTCCAGGTTGTTCCTCTAACTGGGAGAAATCGATGGAATCCTTGTGTACCCTAGCCGGTGTACCGGTTTTAAACCGCCGTAACTCCACCCCCAAGGCCTTTAGTTTTTTGGCTAAAGCTAAAGATGCATGCATTCCATCCGGGCCACTGGAATAGCTTACCTCACCCACATAGATTGTTCCACCAAGAAAGGTTCCGGTGGCGATAATGGCTGTTTTGGCTCGGTATATTGCCCCCAAATGGGTGACTACTCCCGACAATGCCCCCTTATCATCCAGCAGTAAATCCACTATTTCAGCTTGTTTCAGCATCAATCCCTTTTGCTGCTCCACTGTTTTTTTCATATACTGATGATACATGGCTCGGTCTGCTTGAACCCGCAGACTGTGTACTGCCGGTCCTTTTCCTTTGTTGAGCATACGGGACTGTAAAAACACTTTGTCTGCTGCCTTACCCATCTCTCCGCCCAAAGCATCTATCTCAAAAACCAAATGACCCTTTGCAGTTCCCCCAATAGAAGGATTACAGGGCATATTGCCTACAGCATCCAAAGACATAGTAAATAATACTGTGGAAGCACCCAAGCGTGCAGCTGCCAATGCAGCCTCTACCCCAGCATGTCCTGCACCGATCACAGCTACATCAAAGTTACCTGCTTCATAACATTTCATAATTCGATCACCAATCTTTTTATTCGCTACTTCCCTACACAGAACTGAGCAAATACCTGATCCACCACTGTGTCGGTGGCTCTCTCTCCAGTTAGAGTCAATAGCCAATCTAAGGCATAATCTATACATACATTTACTGCATCCAACGTCATTTGTAGTGACAATGCTTCCAAAGCCTCCATTAAAGCCTTTTTTGCCTGATACACACAACCACGCTGACGTTCATTTGCCACAATCGCTGCCGAAGTATCCAGGGTATCCAGTCGCAACAAACTGGTTATAGTTTTCTCCAGTTCTTCTCTGCCTTGTCCTGTTTTTGCTGATAAATATACCAGATGGGATGTAGACTTTTGGATCAATGCAACATCCAAATTCTGCTGCAAATCCATTTTGTTTATAATCCCAATACAGGGTTTCCCTTGAATTCTTTCCAGCATCTTTTTATCATTTTCATCCAATGTGTCAGAACAATCAAAAACCGCCAAAATCAGCCCGGCTTTCTCTATCTGCCCTTTTGCCAATTCTACCCCTTGCTGCTCTACAATATTTTCGGTATCCCGTATACCCGCAGTGTCGGATAGGTTGAGTACAACATCCCCTATGCGGATCTGTTCCTGGACAATATCTCGGGTGGTGCCTGGAATGTCGGTTACAATACTCCTTTGATATCCTGCCAACAGGTTCATCAGTGTAGACTTACCAACATTTGGTTTCCCTACAATTGCGGTTTGTACTCCCTCTCGGAGCATACATCCCCTGTCGTAGGTGTCCAGCAGTCTATCCATTTCCTGTATTAAGCTGTTAAGCGCCTCAGCTAATACCTGTGGGTTTACCCCATCGATGTCTTCCTCAGGATAATCTGCCCATGCCGCTAGGTGTGCAGATTCTCTGGTTAATTGCTCTACCATATTCTGCACTGCAATTGAAAGAGCTCCATCCTTTGCAGATAACGCTGCTTTTCTTGCCGTGTCTGATTGTGCTGTTATTAAATCACAAACTGCTTCCGCTTGTGTTAGACTCAGCTTGCCATTTAAAAAAGCCCGCTTGGTAAATTCCCCTGGCGCAGCAGCAACCGCGCCGTTTTGTATGCAAATGCGCAGGACATCCTGCACCAAAAAAAGCCCACCGTGACAGCATATCTCCACCAAATCCTCGCCGGTATAGCTCCGTGGGCCACGGTATAGGTATACCACTGCTTCATCTATAACCTTATCCCCTTCCACAATCCGCCCCAATAGGCCTTTAAATCCACCAATACTTGATAGATCTGCATTTTGGGTATAAGGGATAAATATCTGTTTTGCTATAGCTATTGCCTTTTCTCCACTCATACGCACAATACCAATTGCACCGGCACCAATGGGAGTGGAGATTGCGACAATCGTAGTTTGGTTTTCCATTCACTTTCCTCCCTTCTCATAAAATGTTTATGGGTATATTCTCAGTATTCTCATCCATCCTAAATTCTTTACAGATACAGATCAGCCGCAGTACAACATCTCAGTTGCGCTGCGGCCGCTTCATTGGTTGGTTATTCTAAATCCAGCTTGGTATACAGGGGCTTATCACTGCTGGACTCGGGTGTCTTTTTGGGTTCCGCAGGAGGGGATTGTGGCAATGTTTTAATAGCACCGCCAGCTGTACTGGTTCTTCCACCTCTATCCCTATCTCGTCTGGGTCCACCGGATCGGGGTCTTCTATCTCCGCTGTTGGGGGAACTGCTGCTCTGACTGTTTCTAATAGGGCGAGAGCCGGTTCTATCCCTTCCAGCACGTTTGGATGTAGGAGAGGAAATCACCACTCTGCGATTGGGTTCTTCACCCACCGAGATAGAGCTCACTCCCTCTATTTCCGAGACAGTTGCGTGAATAATTCTTCTTTCAAAGGGATTCATAGGCTCCAATGTTTTGCTAACATTGGTTTTTAATACCTGAGCAGAAAGCTTTTTGGCCAGGGATTCCAGTGTGGCTTTGCGTTTGGTTCTATAGTCGCCGCAGTCCACTGTAATCCGCAGGTAGTCGCCTTCCAATCTGTTGGCTACCAACCCTACTAGATACTGCAAAGCATCTAAGGTTTCGCCTCTTCTGCCGATCAAAGCGCCCAAGCCCTGGCCGGAAACCTCAATGCAGATGCCTTCATCTTCCGAGTAAGCTGTATATTCTCCCTCAATACCCATTTCTTTACAAACGTCAGCAAGGTAATTTTTGGCCATTTCCGCTTTAGCCTTTACCTCTGGAGACATTTCTTGATGCTTCTTTTGATTGCCTTGCTGAACCACTTCCGGCTCTTTTTCTATCTTGGGAATTGGCTTATCAATAGACTTTTCTTTGAATTTTTCTACCGGCTTGCGTGGCTCGGTTTTTTCAGAAGCCATCCGCTTTGGCTCTTCTTCCTTTTGTTCCACCCATACCTTTACCTTTGCAGGAATCACTTTTAATCCTAAAAAAGACTTTTTGGGAAGATCAAGAATCTCCCATTCGGTATCTTCCCGTTGGTATCCCAATTTTTCACAAGCAGAATTGATAGCTTCTTCAACGGTTTTACCTGTCTCAATTATTTCTTTCCTCAAACCATTCCCTCCTTTATTCTTTCCTTCTATTTCTCGTCATCGTCTTTTACTTCTACGTACTCTTCGCCGTATTTTTCGGCTTCTCTTTTCCGTGCTTCTGCAAGCTTTCGTCTATTCATTTCTTTTTGAGACAAAGACTTTTCTTCTACATCCAAAAGTCCCTGTTGCTTTAATTTCTTCGCTTCAATGCGTTCTAAGCGTTCTTTTTCTCTGCGCTCTTCCATCTCTGCTTTGGCTTTTTCAGCCATTTCTTTGGGATTGTAGAACTTGTTCATAATCATTGTTTGCACCAGCGCCACAATGTTGGAAAAGCTCCAATATATACCCACACCTGCAGGAACACTAAAAGAGATTACTGTAGATAAAATAGGCATGGTAAACATCATGCTCTTCATACTAGCTGCAGCAGCGCCTTCGGTTGTACCCATGCTGTTCTTCATGGTTACATACGACATCAAAAGCGAGGTGAGTCCTGCAAAGATAGGAATAAAAATCAACCCATTATAGGATCCTGTAAATATGTTCTTAAACATTTCTACGGTGGGGGTTAAGGTTAAATCCATCCCCAAAAAATTGAGGTTGAGGTTTTGTATGGCATCAATTGCTTCTTGCCCCATAACTGCAAACCGTTGGGGATCGATCTTTACTTCTTTAATAACCGCAAGTTCCACCATCATGCTCTGTCTAGAGCTGGTTAAGCTGGACTGGACAATATCTACACCCGATTGAATAACCTCTGCAGGCAACCGCAGTATATGCTTCAGGGGCTTATAAATTACATCGATGAGACCAAAGAGTATGGGCATTTGTATCAAAAGTGGCAAACAACCCGCAGTTGGGTTATACCCTTCCTTTTGATACAGCTTCATCATCTCTTCATTGAGCTTTTCCCGATTGTTGGCATATTTTTTTTGCAGCTCGTCCAGTTGAGGTTTGATCATTGCCATCTTTACAGTTGATTTTTGCTGTTTGATGGTAAAGGGAATGAGAATCAATCTGGTGATAAGGGTGAATAAAAACAGCGATAACACATAATGATGGGTTAACCGATAACAGGCCCACATTATAAAGCCAAGTGGTACCCCAAACAGGGTATAAATTAAATTCATGTATTGTCCTCCGCTACTAGATTCCCATCACAACAGATTATTTGTTTGATAGGAACGGGATCATATCCTCCTGGATGAAAAGGATGGCATTTCAATATTCTTATAAGCGCAAGAAACCCACCCCGCAACGCTCCATGCTGTTGAACAGCCTGCATTGCATATGCGGAGCAGGTAGGATAAAATCTGCAACAAGGCGGCTTGAGGGGTGACAGATACTTTCTATACAGACGTATTATGAAAAGAATACAATCTTTCATCAAACGTTTCCTTTACGCTGTTTAGAACCAGCAAAAACATTAATTAAGGAACGCTGAATTTGTCCCATTTTTACAAAGACAGCCTTTTTCCTTGCAACAATAACAATATCCAATCCTATGGGAAGTTGCTCCTCACTGAGCCTATATGCTTCCCGTATCACTCTGCGTGCACGATTACGCTCTACTGCGCCACCAATTTTTTTGGTTGCAGTTATGCCCAGCCGGTTGTATGGTTTGCGATTTGGTTTATAATACACTGCTATATTGGCGTCCACCACATTGGTTCCAATGCGATACAGACGCCGAAAGAGATAGTTTTCATTCAATGACTGGGTATGCTTCATAATCCACTTTGTGCTTAAACCCACAAACAGTATATCTGGTATGTCTACACACTGTCAAATGTAAAAAAGGCCACAATATAGACAATTGTGGCCAATAATTTAGTGGGTAAGCCGAGACCTACCTTTCGATCTTCTGGAGGCCAGCACTTTTCTACCGTTTTTGGTCTTCATTCTTTTGCGAAAACCATGCTCCTTCTTCCTATGGAGCTTTTTAGGCTGATAGGTTCTTTTCACAACAAACCCTCCTTTCGAGGTAACCTTACGAAGTATCATTATAGCCCCTAGGATGGTACTATGTC
>CAYNCW010000154.1:0-7041 GCA_964395635.1 uncultured Oscillospiraceae bacterium | reverse complement strand
CAAGAAAAAATGGCAAAAGCGCAAAAGGAAAAGCAGCAATATGAAAACAAGCTTGCACGTTTGGAGCAAAAGCAAATCCACAAGGAACGCAATAAACGCACACGCCGCCTTATTGAGCGTGGGGCAATTCTTGAAAAGGCAATCGGGAGCGCAGACCGACTGACAAACGAGCAGATACAGGAGCTTCTTTACGCCGCTTTTTCCGTCCCTGCCATAGCTGAAAAGCTGAACAAAATGTTTGAAACGGACTAAGGAAAATAACGTCCATTGGTACAATGGCGCACTTATACACCCTAAAGGGTGTCGTGCGCTCTTGCAGAGGGCGTGAGCGACCTGTCGGTCTGCTCATTGGGGAACTGGCGTTCCCCAAACCCCACGCTAAAAAAGCGGCAACCCGTGTTTATCTCACAACACGGGTTGCCGTTTTTCATTTCATGATTTTAAATCGAAACGAGGTGATTTCATTGGCAATTTACCATTTGAGTATACAGATTATCAGCCGTGGCAAAGGTAAATCCGCAGTATCAGCAGCAGCTTACCGAAGTGGTGAAAAAATCAAGAGTGATTATGACGGTATGACCCACGATTACACACGCAAGGGCGGTATCGTCCATACCGAAATTTTGTTGCCTGATAACGCACCATCGGAGTATAAAAATCGTTCCGCTCTCTGGAACGCTGTGGAACAGATTGAGAAAAATTCCAACTCACAGCTTGCGAGGGAAATCGAATTTTCTTTACCGAAAGAGCTGCCGCATGAACAACACTTACAGCTTGTTCGTGAGTATTGCCAAAAGCATTTTGTTTCAGCCGGTATGATTGCGGATATATGCTTTCATACACCCAAACCCAAAGAGGACGAAAACGAAAATCCTCATGTCCATATCATGCTGACTATGCGCCCTTTTGAACAGGACGGCACATGGGGAGCGAAATCCAAAAAAGAGTATATCCTTGATGATAACAGTCAAAAAATTCTGTTGCCGAACGGCGAATACAAGACCCGAAAAATCAACACCACCGACTGGAACGGCAAGACCAAAGCAGAGGAATGGCGGCGAGGTTGGGCTGATGTTGTAAATCGGTTTTTGGAGCAAAATGGCGTGGTAGAATGTGTTGACCATCGCTCTTATGAACGGCAAGGTGTTGACCAAATCCCAACCGTTCACATGGGCGTGGCCGCTACCCGAATGGAGCGGCGTGGCATTGCCACGGACAGGGGCAATATGAATCGGCAAATTATCATCACAAACAAAGAAATCCGACAGCTAAAAGCACGAATTGTAAAGCTCGAAAAATGGTTGAAAGAAGAAAACGAAAACACTACACCGTCAACCCTTGCAGATGTAATAACCGATATACTCAATCGTCAAGGGCAATCAAGCGTAAGTAGGCTAAAAGTTGCATCACAAATGCTCATCTTCCTGCAAGAAAATGAGATTATAGATATGGCGGGATTGGAAACAAAAATAAAGTCTATGCTTCATCGACAAGCTGACATTCGTGAAAAGCTAAAACCAATGGAGAGACGGCTAAAAACGCTTGATGAGCATATCAAGCAAGCGGATATTTACTTCAAGCACAAGGCGGTTTACAGCAAATACAAGCAGCTACAAAAGCCAAAAGACCGCGAAGCCTTTGCTGATGTCCACCGTGCTGAAATCACTCTTTATGAAGCGGCAGCAGCCTATCTCAAAGATGTTATGAATGGACATACCACCATACCCACCAAAGCGTGGCGGGCGGAGCGTGATAAGCTCATTGCCGAGCGCAATGGGCTTAATCGGGAGTATTTATCTCTCAAAAATGAGGTTAAGAAAGTTGAGCAAATCCGGCGTGGGGTGCATGATGTTTTGAGGGAGGAAAATATACCCGACAAAGCAAGATGCAAGGGCAAGATTATTTAACAATTAGCAATAGGAACTTGGCAGTGAAAGCGTTTTTGTGTCTAACAATTTAAGGAGCTTTTTCTTTTTGTTCTGGTAAAATTGGAGTAATTAGCGCTCTGAGGTAAAAACCCGCTCTCATAATTTAGGTATAATTAAAATAGTATTTGCTAATTGTTGTGTCCACAAAGCCAATGTTCGGCCTGACCTAAAATCATATTCGGACGATGAACGCAAACTGGAAATTTGGCTCATTGACTTTTCTTTTAAAGCAAGCAATGCTTGTTTGCGAGTCTCAGAAGTAACTCTTGATAAGCAATCCTTAGGAACATAATATGCCATTAAGCGATGTTTACCGTTATAATCAGCAGTTTCAAAACACTCATCTTTATTGGTAATGTGAAACAGCATTTTTACTTCTGCCTCGCCAAGAATAAAAAAACCATCTGAATTCGGATTTTCTCCTGTGGGGAGTTGCAAATCTTCAATAATAACCAAGAAGCCGTTGGCAGCCATTTTTGTTGCGATTACTGATTGACCTGAAAGCAATGTCGGCCATTCTATTGGAGAAACCTCGTGTAAGACATTGCACAGTACAACGCAATCAAAGTGGTTATTTGACACTTTATCCATCAATTCATGAACGGAAGAAAAATATCTGTTTTCGGTATCACCGTATACTCTACTTATGACATTTTTGCACTCCTCCGAGTCGGATGGATACGCATCAAAGGCCTTATAATCAAGCCAGCTATGAATATTGCCTTTGTCTTCTTCGTTCTCATATATTGCAGAGAGCAATCTACCTTTACCAGCGCCGTAATCAAGTACTTTAACGGTTTCGGAGGTTTTTCGTTTTTGATCAAGAATCTTTCTGATTTGGTTAGTTTGCGGATCATCTTTACCGGTGTTTGATGCCATAGGTGCAAATAAACATTCGTACGCAAAAGAGTTTACAGCGTAATTTTGTGGCAAATCAATGAAATCTCGCAGCTTTTGGATTTGTTCATCATTGCCAAGTAGGCCATTCAAAACAACTTCAGGAATTTTACCGGCATAGCAAATACTTCCATCGGCCATATACCATATGTCAGAAGTGTTTATCTGAGAAAGGATATGTATTGAATGTGTCGCGATCCATATCTGTCCATTTTTCAGAACTTCCTTGATTTTTGCTATGAATTCAGCTTGCGCCGCCGGATGTAAATGGTTTTCAGGTTCATCAAGGACAAGAACAACATCCTTCAACGAAACACTTTGTGCATGAAGCAGAACACATAGTTGGAGTAAAACTTTTTGCCCATCAGATAATCCCGCATCTCCAATTTTCCTGCCAAAAATTGTGCAATCATGCACTGTTCGACCAAGGTTTACCCCTAAAAAAGTAAAAATCAGCTCATTGAGTCAATTATACGACGCAACATATTCAGGACTGTGTGGGTTGCCTTGAAAGTCACCATGCGTTGCATAGAAATTATTGTCACTTTGGTACTGTATATATGAACAAGCAAAGTCGTTTACTTGAGTGACGTTCCTTATATTTTGGGACATTTCGTAGTGCTTGTCTTTTTGCTCCCTCGTTAATTTGTCTGGGTTTATAAGATTTAAGTTATTAGGGACGAATTTGACAGCTAAGTATCCTTCACGTCTGTTGTCAACAGAGAAATATGAGTCAGCAAGCAATTCGGCTTTATACCTATCAAGGTTAATTTTCCATGAACCGAGATTGGGGTCTGTCGGACGAGTAGCAATTGCATTTTCATGGTCGTGTATATTTTTCATCAAAATATCTATGTTTGGCTGTGTTTTTACCCTGTTATTCACAGCATCAACGACTATGTCCAGCAATCTTGTCTTTCCTGCGCCATTTTTTCCGGCAATAACAACGACATCTCCAATTCTGTCCATCACAATAGGAAACAGGCCTTTATTGAGATGATTAGCAGGTATTGACAACCTGTTGATTTTCATATTTTATCCCCCAAATAGTTTATATTAGGACATTCAACAGATTAACATAGGATTCCAACCACCCCTATGTTAACGCCGCACTCCAAGCACCAATCGCCCTTCCTATATGCTCAGACCACTTTGTAGAATCGCTAACGCCAGATATATCAACACAAATATCATACAAACGCCGTATATCATCTTTATTAAACGGCTTGCGAGCCAACTTGACATTACGAACAGCTTTGAGAATGTCGAGTAACCCAGTAATTGTAATCGGCACAATCTTCTGCCGTCGTCCCTCATATTCATATTTCACCGCTGTCCAAAACGTATTGACGGTATCGGTATGAAGCCGAGGAGCAACGAATAGACAATAATTCTCGTGCGCACCATTCGCCTGCTCAAACGAACGCAAGTGGCGCATTACAGGCTGACCCTCATTATACCATTGGTCACGTCCTGTCAACATTGTAACTTCACAAATTGCACCAAATCCGTCATAATAACACTCAATATCAGGAACGCCTGCGGGAGCTGTAAATGTCGGTTCATTATCATCGCCAAGTGGAGCGTTTGGCTTGATTAGCTTCGCATCGTTAAGAATATTTAACGCAATATTTGCCCACTTTTCAAGTTCGATAGAAGGGCGATTTGCGCCACACACAGTCCGACTTAATGTATTCGACAAAGCAACAATAGCTTCATCAATACGCTCTGCTTCCTGATATTCGCGGCGTAATTGCAAATTATAAAGTTCAGTGCGTTGCTTGCGGAGTAAGGCGATAGCCCGTTTTAACTCGTTTGGCGTATCAAGTAGCATAATTGTTTCTATTTCAATCCCAAGATTTTCAGCAAGATTAAAATTCTCAACAATAATATTTCGACCGATTTCTGTTAGAGCATCAACAGTTTCAAATGGCAATGTGTAGGCGTAATAATCGCCGATATATCGTTTATATTCATCAAGTGTAAAGTCCTGTGCCGCACCAAGATCTATTCTAAGAATCGCATCTATTTCAATCATTCGGCGCGGCTCAAGGTCGATATAATAGCCTCCGCCACGAATGTAGACGTATTTTGTTAGCCGCAGATAGCGGATGATATTGTCCGTATATTCTTTGATGTTCTTATGAGGATTCTGGAAATTTCGCAGGTAATCCGCTATAAAATTGTGGACAAACTCGTTCTTCTCTTCGCCGGTCGGCAAGGCGCGTTTTGCCTCTCGAAAGGCAATGATACGGTGTGCGACATTTTCGATATCAAGATATGACTTCAATGACAGGACGAAGATGCCAAACTCTTCTCGCGAAATTCCGACTGCATTTATACCTTGTATCACCGATAGCTCATTTACACGCTTAATAAGCCGCAATGTGCAGATAAACGGCTTTACGTTGTAATCACGCCGCCCATCCTCAAGCGGATTCGGAAACTGTGTCTTGAGCAAACTGGTAAACACAACCTCACCGAGGTCAATATCGCCGTTTAGGAGCATGCGCCCAAACTCTGTAATGCGAACACGTTTGCTGTTGTCATCGTCTACGTCAAGGCTGACAAGACCGAGCTTTTCAAGCGGGTCAAACGATGTGCGCCCACGCATCGGTGCGTCAACATACTGCTTTTGCCGAAAAATCTCGGTTGCTTCTGCAAATGTCATTTCATGCGAATAATCTGTAATCAAGGCATAAAACTCGTCCGTTAGATTCTCCGCCGTCGGTTTATAGTGGCGGTTCTTAATGAGGAGCGTTTGATATTTGCACTGTGTATCATCATTCCAAACTTCGCCCTCAATTTCCGTCGCCGTTTCAAGAAAATAAAGCGTTCTCTCTGGGTTTCGCATAGTCGTGGAAGCACTCCAAAATACGTCCATAATATCACCGTCCCCCCTAATAGTTTACAATCAAAACTTCATCAGCTGAATCTGTTTTATTTTTTGTTTGATAATTAGAATTTGAATAGCTGTAGTTTAGGTGTATTGTGCGGTAATTACGTTGGCTTAACCACTGAGAAAGAATTTCATTAGTCTTGCCCTTGCTACTCAGAACATTTGACAGAGCAAACTTGATATTTCGCTCATTCAGCGTATCAAGCATTTCAAGTAAATCACGTTCGCACTGTTCATTCCACCCATTTTGTTCATTGTATGTTGCACAAGTTATTAGATACGGTGGGTCGCAATAAACAAGGCTGTTTTCCGTAAGATTGCTTGTATCAATCTCTCGAAAATCCTTACATAGAAAATGATAATCATTTTCACCCAGTCTATCGATAAACAGACTTAATTTCGATTTCATCTTGTTGTTAAAGTCGCGCTTGCCAACAGGCAGATTAAATTCATCCTTTGAGTTAAAGCGAATTTGATTATTAAACGCATAAACAATTAACACATACAGCATAACGTAGTAATAATAATCTTCATTCTTCTTGTTGAAATCCTCACGCAAGCGTAGAAATGGTCCCCGATTAAAGTTTCCAAGCCCTGCTGAACTTTCACAGTTGTAAAAGGCATAGCCGTGTTCGATTGAGCGAGACAAGCCGTATTTATCAATAATTTCATCAATCATATCAAGCACGGCAGTCTTGCCAAGATTCTTAAATGTGTTATACAGATATAGCAACTTCGAGCTGTTGTCATTGAAAATCACGGTGTTAGCTTCAATGTTTATTCCGACGTTGCAACCACCACAGAATAGGTCTACAAATGTATCAATACGCTTTGGAAAATGTGGTAGAATCTGTTCGAGCAGCTTAAATTTGCCACCGGTATAATTTAGCGGTGATTGGATAATTTCACGATTTCTCTGCGCATCGCAAATACACAAAAATAACCGTTCTTCATGCTCGTCAATATCCGATTTTCCAGTGGAAAACGGTTTATAATCCTGTGTGAAAATCTTGACTTCGCCCTTAGCGGAAAGTATCCGCAAAATATCGGCATCGCTGATTTTGGCATTTGAACGGTCGTTGCCCTTTTGCGCCATATTATTATACGAAAGCAGTATGTATCGAGCATTTACATTACGAATTAAGTCCTCGAAAGCTGCCGTTGCCTTATTTGTGCAATAATCGCTTTTAATGTTTGTTCTGTCCATCTTGCGAGCGACACCAATAACGGCAGGTTTTTCCCATCTTGCAATATTTTCAAGAAGATGATATGCATCACAGTATTGGCGAGAGTTATACGGCGGGTCAATGTAAACTA
>CAYNCW010000153.1:0-7058 GCA_964395635.1 uncultured Oscillospiraceae bacterium | reverse complement strand
CAGCTGCTTCCAACAGCTTTTGGTTGCTCTCTTCCACCTGTTGCAAAAAGTATTTCAGCTCGTTGCTCCAATACTGTTCTGGTGTAAGGGTATCCCGTTCTCCTATGGTGAAAATCGCTGCATCTCCGGGTTTCACTGGATGCAAAGTTTCTTGAGTATAGGTTGTTCCGGTTGTATTTTGGTTGTTTTGCTTGGCGTTGTCCATAGTCTGGTTATTTGCTTTTGCGGTTCCTGCCACCGGCGGTGTTCCGTTGGTTTGCATCATGCCGCCACCTCCCTGTTAGCGTCAAAATAATACTAGACACCTGCTGTAGTAAGTTTATGGGTTTATCTCATGTTTGGTATAAAGATGTTCAGTATCCTATTTTATATATCGGCTAGTAGGGTGGGATATTAACAACATAGAAAAATACTTGTTAGAAACGACAAAAAGCCACCGCGCAGCTTTGTGCACAGTGGCTATCAGACAAGTTTGCCGAAACCCGTAGGGTATTCTTAGTTCGCCCGAACGACTTTATCAGACCGCAGGCAACGGGTGCAGGCGTGGATACGGCAGGGAGACCCGTCAACAATTGCCTTGACGCGTTTCACATTGGGTTTCCAGGTACGATTGCTTCTCCGATGAGAGTGAGAAACCTTAATTCCGAAAGATACACCTTTTCCGCAGATTTCGCATTTAGCCATAGTCTGCACCTCCTTCTTTTATAACATGCGGTTGATAAACCGCTGTATACATACTGCTTCTTATTTAGGGGCAACAGAAGTATTCTATCAGATTTCCCCGTAAAGTGCAAGCATTTTCTTTTAATACCTGTAAATCTAGTATTTTCTGATTTGCTACAGAGTATTCCTCGGTTAAAATTCCTGCCCAGCAACAGCCTCGGACATGTATTAAACCTTGAATTTTGCGCCTTCTCTGTTATAATAAAGGCAGAACCCCGCCAGGCTGCTGTTTCTTGGTATATTCTAAACTGGACGGGAAAGGAGACTTAGCATTGCAAGTGAACCCTGATCTATTTAAATATCTGGCCCGGCTCCTTGTGCTGTTTACCGCCATGCCCATACACGAGTGTGCACATGGTTTTGTGGCAAGCCACCTGGGCGACCCTACCCCCAAAGCCCAGAAACGACTTTCCCTCAACCCGTTTCGGCATCTGGACCCTATTGGGAGCATCTTGATTATAGCCACTGGGTTTGGTTGGGCCAAACCGGTTATGGTGGATGCACGCTATTTTCGCAACCCCAAAAGAGATATGGGCATTACTGCATTGGCAGGCCCTTTGTCCAACATAGTGTTGGCGCTGGCACTCACCATTGTATACAAGATTTTTCTGGGGCTGGGGGATGTTCCTGCCCTGCGGCAAAGCAATTTAGTACCAATTTTGGTGTACATATTCTTTTCCATGGCTTGGATCAACCTGTACCTAGCGGTGTTTAACCTTTTGCCCATCCCGCCGTTGGACGGCTCCAAAATTATTGGGGCTTTGCTGCCCGAAAAGCTGTATTGGCTTATGCTCAGGTACGATCGCTATGTAGCGGGCATTTTGTTTATGGTAATGGTGTTCACCGACCTGCTCAGCCGTCCCCTGCAGTGGATGGCCCAGTGGCTGATGCGGTTTTTGGATTTTATTACCATACCCATCGACCTTTTGTTTTTTTAAATGGCACCCCTATGGCAAAGGAGTTCTTATGGAAAAGCTGACCTTTCGTCTGGAAGAGCTTGATGCTCCCCTGGACTTGATACTGCAGTTGCTGTCCAAAAACAAGCTGAGCATTTTGGATATTGATATTTCCTCTCTGCTAGAACAGTATATGGAACAAATCCGACTTTGGCAAGAGCAAAAATTGGAGATTGCCAGCGAATTTTTAGAAATGGCCAGCCGCCTTGTGTATATTAAAACGGTCTCTCTGCTGCCTCGCCATGAAGACGAGCACCAAAAACTGCGCCAGGAGCTCACCGGGCAGCTCATTGAATACGGCCTTTGTAAGCTTGCAGCAGGGCTGTTGAGGGAAGCGGATATGTCGTCGGATATATTTATCCGCAGTCCTATGGAGCTGGAGGTGGATCCCACCTATCGCCTTGTGCATCCAGTGCATATTCTATACACAGTTCTTACCGATGTGTTGGGCAAAGAGGCGCGTCGGCAGCCTCCCCCCCGGGCAGTATTTGCGCCGCTGGTGGAGCGACCGGTGGTGTCGGTAACTGCTAAAATTTTCACCATACTGCGTCATCTGCGCAGAGACAGCCACCTCTCCTGGGACAAGCTGTTTGCCCCGGAGATGGGTCGTAGCGGTATGGTGGCAACCTTTTTGGCAGTTTTAGAGCTAATAAAATCCAAGAAAATTGTTGTTCAAGACGATACTCTCATTTTAGGCAGCCAACCGCCTATGGTATTATAATTTTTTAGAAGTAATGGAAATGAATCGCTTAAAAGGCAGGTCTGCAGGGCAGACTCATTTATATTAGAATTGGGGTATAGCAACTTGCAACTGGATACCATGGAACGCAATATTGAAGCCATATTATTTGCCAGCGGGGATCCGGTAGAGATAGACCGTATCGCCCAAGCATTGGATTTGGAGCCCAAAACAGTTATGCTTCTGGTGGAGCGTATCCGCGAGCGCTATATTCAACAAAAAAGTGCTCTGGATATTGTACTGTTGGACGGCACCTACCAGATGACCACACTGGCACAATATGCACCGGCTATCCGCGCGGTTTTGGAGCTTCGCCGCAATACCCCCTTATCCCAAGCAGCACTGGAGGTGCTGGCGGTAATCGCGTATAACCAGCCGGTGACCCGGGCCTTTGTTGAGCAGGTGAGGGGAGTGGACTGTTCCTCTATTGTGCGCTCTTTGGTGGAAAAAGGGCTGGTGGAAGAAGCCGGTCGGCTGCAGATACCCGGCAAACCAATCTCTTACCGCACAACCCCCAACTTTTTGCGGTGTTTTGGTATTCAGGATTTGGAGCAGCTGCCCACTTTGCCGGAACTGCCCCCTGAAACCACCCAGGAGGAAGGGCTGCCATTGGATGGTCAGATTGACTTTTTTGAGGAATCGTTATGACTGTATTGTTGGTATTGGGATGTATACTGCTGTGTATTTTGCTGCTTTTGTTGGTACCCATCAGACTGCGGCTGGGGTATAACGCGGGTGAAATCAGCGGCAGTGTCCACTATCTATTCTTCGGCTATCGGTTTTTCCCGTTAAAGCCAGCAAAATCTGTGGGCCGAAAACCTAAGAAACAAAAAGCAGAGCAAAAGCCACAAGAGGAGACCCCATCCAAAAAGAAAAAGCAGCAGCGTTTCAGCGAGCTAACCGATTTAATCCGGCCAATTCTCAAAAGCTCAGGACATGCTATAAACCAAATTCGTAGAAATACCGTTTTGTATAAAATAGAGGTGAAAATACTTGTAGCAAAGCCGGATGCCCACGAAACAGCCATAGCCTATGCTAAGATAACCTCAGTTACCTCGATTTTATGCAATATATTGGATGAGCTATTTGTTTTAAAAACACCCCAGGTAGAGATTCTGCCGGATTTCACAAGGGAGAACAGCGTATACTATATTAAAGCAAGAATGCGTATTCAGCCCATTGTGCTTATCAGCGCTTCGCTGGGCACGGGGCTTGCAATTTTACGAAAAATACTTGGCACAAGAAAAGCCCAAGGGAAACAGAAAAGAAAAGGTGGTCTAATTCATGAATCAGCAGCATCCCATCAGTGAGTTTACCAAGTCCGCGCTGGAAAGCCTGCGCTCTCTGGTAGATGTAAACACCATAATTGGTGACCCCATTTCTACAGCAGACGGAGTGGTGATTATTCCTATATCCAAGGTATCCTTTGGATATGCATCCGGCGGCAGCGACATTCCCTCCTCTAAACCATCGGATATTTTTGGCGGCGGAACCGGTGGCGGTGTTACCATCCAGCCATTGGCTTTTTTGGTGGTAAAAAGTGGTGATGTGCAGCTGCTGCAGATGCAAACCGCCAACAATACCGGTGACCGCATTGTCAATGCTGTTCCCGGCATAATTGACAAGGTGGCCGAACTCTTCAGCAAAGACAAACCTAACGAAGGTGGGGCCGATACGCAAAAATAACCAGTTAAGTCCCCTAAGCTAACCGCCCCATTCCTATCCAAAGCACGTCTATTCTCTTATCCCCCATAATATATATTACAGTGACTGCGCGCAGTTGTTGCGGCTCTGGTTCTTTAGGGTTTTAAGGGTATAGTAACTTTTTGGGGGAGAGAATGGGGCATGATGAAAAAGTTCTTATGTGTACTGCTGGCCATATGGCTGTGCACGATTACTGTCTCGGCGGGTATATCCTTTCAGACAGATGCCGATTTGGGCGGAGAGGTTGTGGTGATGACCGTTCCCGCCACCCAGGGAATGTCGGTGGGGGCTAAAGCCGCCATTGTAATGGAGGCGGGCACCGGCAAGATTTTGTTTGCCCAAAATGCAGATACCCCCTTGCCCTTTGCCAGCACCACAAAGATTATGACAGCGCTGTTAACTCTGGAGCAGCAAGGCTTGGATAACGAATTTGAGGTAGATCCCCAAGCCATTAAGGTGGAGGGTTCCTCCATGGGGCTGGTCAAGGGCGACAAGGTCACCCTGCGTACCTTGGCTGCCGGAATGCTGCTTCCCTCCGGAAACGACGCCGCTAACGCCGCAGCTGTGCGGATTTCCGGTTCTATTCCTGCTTTTGTGGAGCTTATGAACAGGCGGGCCAAAGAGATGGGCCTAAAAAATACCTCCTTTGAAACCCCTTCCGGGTTGGATGGTGAAAACCATTACTCCACAGCCTTTGATCTAGCTCAGCTGGCAAGAGAAGCACTTAAAAATACTGATTTTGCAGAAATTTGCAGTCAATATAAAATGCGGGTCAGCTATGGCAATCCTCCCTACAACCGCTGGCTGACCAACCACAATAAGCTGGTGAACTACTATGATGGTGCTATGGGCATGAAAACCGGTTTTACCAAAAAGGCAGGGCGCTGTTTGGTTTCCTGTGCTCAGCGCAACGGGGTCACCTTAATCTGTGTAACCCTTTCTTGCCCCGACGACTGGAACACCCACACCAACCTGTACGACTATTTCTTTGATAGGATGCAAGTGGAGGATCTCTCAAAGGATCTACCGGCTATCACAGTGCCGGTAACCGGCGGCGTATCGCCTACAGTCAACGCCATTAAAAGCGGAAATGCGCAAATCGCCATTCCCATCCAAGGCGCTCAGGTAGAGTACATAGTGCAGGTGCAGCCGTTTCTCTACGCGCCTGTTGCCGCAGGCCAAACACTGGGCCAGGTGGAGATTGTATTGGATGGCCAGGTGGTGTCTACCTTGGATTTGTTATCCCAGCAGGATGTACCCCTGTTGAATCCCTATATCGAGAAAAAAAGTTTTGGAGCATGGCTCCAGGGCATTTGGAACAAATGGTTCCCTGAAAAATCTTAAACTAAAGGAAGTTAAATCAATGGATCAATCCGGTATCCGCATTCAGAAAGTTTTGTCTGACAATGGCATATTGTCCCGCAGAAAGGCAGAAGAGGCTATCAGTAAAGGGCGTATCACCATAAACGGTCGCCCCTGTACCCTTGGCCAGAAAATCAACCCCCGCAAGGATCTCATTGCTTTAGACGGCGTTAACCTTCCATTACAGAAGCGGAAAAACAATGTCTATATTATTTTGCATAAACCACGTGGGTATATTACCACCACCAATGATGAGCTGGGGAGACACTGTGTTACCGAACTAGTTGCAGATGCCCCCACCAAGGTATACCCTGTGGGCAGGCTGGATAAAGGCAGCGAAGGCTTGCTGCTGATGACCAACGACGGTGCCATGGCCAATGCGGTTATGCATCCCCGTGGGCATGTCTCCAAAACCTACCGGGTAACTGTTCGCCCAGATATTACAGAAGAAAAGCTTATCCAGCTTAGCACCGGCATTGAAATTGACGGTAAAAAGACATTGCCCGCCACAGTTCATGTGCTCACCCGGGAGCCCGGCCGGGTGGTTTTGCAAATAACCATCTTTGAGGGCAGAAACCGCCAGGTTCGGAAAATGTGCGAGGCGGTGGGCCTAACTGTTGCCAGACTCAAGCGCATATCCATCGGGCCTATCAAGCTTGGGATGCTGCGTCCCGGTGAATGGCGGGAGCTTACCCCCTCAGAACTGATTGCGCTGCGCAATTCCGTACAAAAGGCGATTAACCGCAGCGAGCACGGGGGAGACAATCAATAGGCGGCACGACCAACCCAGGCGGAGCGCTGCATCTGCCTTGCTCTGCCTGTACTGTGGCGGAGTCCTGCCGATACTGGAAAAGCGGTGCGTTTCCAGTTTTGCCGGGGCTCCGCTTTGTGTTACCCTTTGCTGTGTGGGCTTGTCCATTGGCATAAAATATATCCTCTTGGACAGGTGTAGTTTTTTATGCCGGAGGCCCTTTTTATAGACCCTTATATTCCAGGAGGTATGTTGCTATGCTTACCATCAAACCGTATGAGGATAAAGCCACCATTATACAGTACTGTAAAAAATGCAAAAGACTATATTCAGACGGGCTGTATTTATACCTTGCCAAGGACGGCAGCCAGCAACTGGCAGCTGCGCTGTTTGAAATTGGCGGCGAACATGTGGAGGTGGTGTTTTACGAAACCACCGACCAAGAGGATTTTGCCCTGTTTGACACCATGCTCCGGGCAGGGCTCAACTATGCCAACGAGCATGGAATCTCTTTGGGACATATACCCGAGGAGTTTCGCCAAACACATAAAACACTCTTTGATAAAATCAATTTTCCCATCCATCCCACCTTCAACATAAACAACTTTTTTCAAAAATATAAAAATTGTGCCCGCATGTTTTAATTTACAGAAAACTTGTAGAATTTTTATCCCTGAAACTTGTTAATTTCAGGAATATAGTGTATACTGAGTACTGTTTGGACTTTATGGTATCAGACCATTTTTTTAGTAGAATGGAGGAAACCCAATGAGTGCACAAGGTAAGCTGGAATGCTGGAAAGCCGCGCGGCAACCGGTATTCA
>CAYNCW010000152.1:0-7063 GCA_964395635.1 uncultured Oscillospiraceae bacterium | reverse complement strand
CCTTCTTATGAAGTAGCCACAAAAATTGCATCCGTTTTAGAGTTTGATTGGACGCTTTTTTTTGAAGATAAAAATAGAGGGGGAAAGGTACATGAAGCACGGAAAGCGCCCAACTAAAGAACAGAAGATTATTCTCAAGCGTTTTGGCTTTGCCCCTGATGACTGGCTCATCAGCAAAAACACTACCGAGCATCTGGTAATTGTATGCAGGTATAGCGGGCAACATCGGACAATAACGAAATCATTGCTTGAGGAGGTTGCAGTATGAAAACTCATGATGGGTTTTCCGCCGAGTCAGCAATTAAGCAGATTCGTAATGCCATAGAAAAAGCCGAAGGAATGATTGGCTACTTCCCAAGAAATCAGCTATTTCTTGCCAAAGGTATGGCAGAGCTTGCATACAACCTTTTCCCATCCCACCAAAGGGAATTGCTTGACTTGGACTGTGAGATATGCCGCAAGATCAATAACCCCCGCTACTTTGATTAGCCGAAACGGGGACAAGCTCCCCGTCCACCGGATATGGCCTACCGGTGCCGATGATGGCAGGCCAGATCACCATAAAGGCAGGTGAATTTGTTGGAACTTCTGACTGTAAAAGATGTTGCAGCTCTAAAAGGCTGTAGCGTGCAATACATAAAAAAGCTGGCACGTAATAATACGCTAGCCCATGAGGTTGGGGTAAACGGTAACGGTCGTAAAAAATATCTGTTTCCCATATCCTCTCTTGATACCTCTCTCCAGCTCAAATGGTATAAACAGCGCGGCGCATATGTCCCGCCAGAACTACGGCAGGCTCCGAAACCTGTCCCACCCAAAGCGCTCAAGCCACTGGAGTTCTACTCCAAGCAGCAGCGGGAGGAAATCGACTCCTGCATTCAGCTGTTGGAGCAGTGGCAGAACTTTCGCAAGACTTACGGAGGCCCCGCTACGCAAGCAGACGCTGCATTTGTGCTGCAGGAGCAGCTGAATATCTCCATTAAGACACTGTACCGCCGATGGGCCGCATATAAAAACAAGGATTGGGATGGTCTGGTGGACAAGCGTGGAAAGCCCAACAAGGGTAAAACTGACATTCCGCAGGAAATCCGGGATTTGTTTGAGTATTTTTATCTCGATGAGCGGAATATCAGCATTCAAAAGTGCTACGAAGCAACCCAGCAGTTTTTAAAGCTGGAGCGGAGCGATCTACTGCCACAGCTGCCATCCTATGCCACAGCCTACCGATGGGCACAGGCAATGCCACTGCCGGTGGCCTGTCTGGCTCGCGAGGGGGAAAAGGCATTTAATGACCGATTCGGCATCTTTGTGGACAGGCTCTACGATAATATGGTCAGCAATGACTACTGGATCGCAGACGGTCACCGCATCGATGTGATTACAAAATCCGAGGATGGAAAGGAAACGCAGCACCGCTTGACCCTTTCAGCCTTTATAGATGCCCGCAGCGGCATTTATGTGGGCTGGGTAATTACGGACAACCCATCCTCCGATGCAACACTGCTGGCCCTGCGCAAAGCGATCATGCGGTACGGCATCCCCCGCTACATATATGTGGATAATGGCCGTGAATATCTCAACCATGATATTGGCGGTATGGGCCACCGAGCACGGAAACGCAAGATAGAAATCAAGCTGCCCACGCCGATCTTATCCCGGCTCGGCATTACAATGACCAACGCGCTGCCCCGCAACGCCCAAGCAAAGACTATTGAGCGGGAATTCCGCAACTTTACCTTTTTGTCCAGCCTATTTGACACCTACCTTGGCAGCAACGTTGTGGTAAAGCCAGAAAAGCTCAAGGCCAACCTAAAAAATGGCCGCATACCTACCGACAGCGAGTTGTACGCAGTAGTAGAAAGCATGATTGAGGGATATTTCAACTGCCAGACCTATAACGGCAAGGTGGCGGCTGACCGTGGCAAAAATAAGCTGGAAGTATATAACGACAACCTGCCCAATGTGGTGCGTAAGGCTGCCGAGGATGATCTTAACCTTATGATGATGCGTAGCACCCGAATGCAGACAATTGGCCGCAATGGCGTATATGTGACAATTAGCGGCGAGAAAGTTTACTACTTCGATGACGAGCTGCTGTTTATGCAAGGCCGCAAGGTCTTTGTACGGTACGACCCTGAGGTTATGGAAGCGGTTCGTATTTATGATGAGAACGAGGTGTTCCTCAAAAGCGTTCCCTTGCGCCGGGATATCATGGAAACATACTTTGCAACCAAAGAAGGCTTGTCAAAGGCTATGGCCGAGAAACGACACTGGCGTCGTATTGCAAAGGACGAAATCAATGTTACCCGCGAAAAAGTGGTTTCTCAGTATGGGCACATCAACATGCTGGACATTCTGGTGCGCACAGCCAACATCAACCGTGAGGGGCTGCTGGTGTCCACCGCCGAAGTAGTGGAACTGGTACGACCCGAGGAAACCCGCCACAAGTTGGCCGCCACCGGTACAGATGGTGGCGTGGTAATCGACCGTGGCAGGATGATACAAAACAACGAAAGGTAGGGCATCGTCATGGCAAAAAGCTATAACCCTGTATTGCAAAAACGGCTGGAAGAGCTGATTGAGTCCTTAGGCGGCAAGGAGGGCGGCCAAACCAGGGCTGCCCAGGTAATCGGTTACAGCACCGGCACTCTGAGCACTTATCGCAACAGTAAATACAACGGTGATGTGACCAAGCTGGAAAGCCGGTTGCAGGAGCTTTTTGAAAACCAGGAGGAAGCAGCTGCCTTACATACCGCCATTGATTATGTACCCACCTCTATTTCGCAACAGGTATACGAAACCATTCGCATATGCCACCTGAAGGGGAGCTTCACAGTGGAATGCGGTGACGCCGGTATTGGCAAGACCAAAGCTGCCAAGAAGTACCTGGCTGATTACCCCAATAGCACCATATATATTTCCATCAATCCATGCTTTGCAACGGTGACCTCCTTTTTTCGCTACCTTTGCCGAGAGCTACGCCTGCCCATCGGCACCAAAGACACCATGTGGCTGAACATCTTCGACCACCTTCGCGGCGGTAAAAAGGTTCTTATTGTCGACGAAGCCCAGCACCTGCCGGTGACGGTCATTGATGCGCTGAGAGATTTCTTTGATAAAAACGAGGAGCTGGGCATTATTCTCATTGGCAATCCCACTACAGTCACCAAACGGGGCGGGGTTCAAAAGCAGGCGTATGACCAAATTGACAACCGCACCCGATGGACAGGCATCCGGCGCACCACTCACATCACCAGAAACGACATCCAGCTGCTCTTTCCCTCTATGGCCGGACAAGCCAAAGAGATCGATCTGCTGCATGTGATAGCACAGACTAGGGCAGGCGTCCGGGGCGCTGTATACCTGTATAGCAATGCAGCAGACAACAAGGACACAAGCTATGACGGCCTGTTGGCAATGGCCAAGGCGATGAACATGATGATTTTATAAAGCCTTTAAAAGCTTTTAAAAGGACGGTGTAAAGCCAATGAAAGACCAGCGCATTATAGGCATCCTCCTTGTGCTGCTGTCCATTGCAATCGTTATTCTTGCGACGCAGGGCACCACACTGGAGGACAGGGATATCACCCCTGTATTGCTCACCTTACCCCTGGGACTGTACGTCCTTCTTACCAAAAAGCATATTGTTTATGATTTCTCTCCACCGGAGCCATAAAGGCTCCATCCTAATGCGGCCTGCATCGGCAGCCGGTCACCAGCCCGGGTAAACGCAGAGTGGGATGGGAGGTGCTTCATGCGGTACCATGAACTGCGTGATCTATACCCTGAGATAGATGAAATGCTGTCCCAAGTATCGTACTACGCTCATGGCAGCGCTGGCCCAGAGCTTGCCTTTGGCTGGGCAGAGCGTTGGATTGCCAGGTATGTAGCTCCTGAGCACCGAGAAGCTTTCACCGAAAAGGTGCAGCAGCTTATCGTTGCCATAGAGGGGGCCGCGCTATGAGGTATCCATCCGAACTGTACCGCAAGGCTGATGCGCTGCTCTCTGAACGGCGGCAATGTATGGCTGCAGCGTTGCAGCAGCGCAAGGATGCCCTCCAAGCGCAATACCCTGAGATACACCGGTACTCCCTGGAACTGTACACCCAGGGAGTAGTGCTAGGTAAATTGATGTTCGGTTGCAGTCCAAAAGACCAGGAGCAACTCATTGCAGACTTCCAGCAAAAAGAGCTACAGTTTATACAGACGCTGGAAGCGGCAGGCCTGCCCTGCAATTATCTCGTTGAACAGCCCAACTGCCCACTATGCCGGGACAAGGGATACATAGAAGGGAAATCCTGTCAATGTCGTCAAGCCATATTAAACCAACTTGCCTATGAATGGCTGTCCAATATTAGCCGTGTAGGGGAATGCAGCTTTGAGAGCTTCCATCTGGATTACTATCAGGATGATAACAGGCATTCTATGGAGCGCCTGTTAACCAGCTGCAAGCGCTATGCAGAAAACTTTTCTCTTAAAAGCCCGAATTTACTGTTTATCGGGCCTACTGGCCTGGGCAAAACACACCTTTCACTGTCCATTGCCCGTGAGGTTGTAAACACCGGCAGATTGGTGCTATACGCTTCCGCTGTGCAGCTGCTGGATCGGCTTGTGGATATCAGCTTTAACAATCTGCAGGACGAGTACAAGGATATTGCCTATGGATGTGATTTGCTAATTGTGGACGATCTTGGCACTGAGTTTCAAACCCGCTTTACAAAATCAGAGGTATACAACATTATCAATACCCGACAAATTGAGGGAAGGCCCACCATAATTAACACAAATTTATCCTTGCAAGAGATAGAGCATACTTACGACCAGCGGGTGGTGTCCCGCCTTGTCGGACACTATGTGAGCAATCCCTTTGCCGGCAAGGACATCCGCTTTCAGAAACAACTAGAAAGACTGCAGAGGAGGAAGTAATGTGGCCAGAAAAAAAGTACCCACGCAGCCGACCTATACCGCATGGGAGGATGTGGACAACGCCCTGAAGCTGATCGCGCAGCTGGAGGGCAGCCTTACTGAGCTGCAGGTTGACCTAAATCGTCAGCTTGCTAGCGCCAAGGAAAAGGCCGATAAATTGGCGCAGCCAATCCACAATAAAATTGCGCTGCTCGAAAAGGACGTAAAGGATTTTGTTTCCCGCCACCGTGAGGAGCTGGACGGAAAAACCAAAAAGCTTACCTTCGGCAAAACCGGCTACCGTCTCACTACCAAGCTGGTAATCCCAAAGGATATCCGCAAAGAGGACTTTATCGCCACCCTGCGCAGGCAGGGACTAACTGATTGCATCAAAACCGAGGAGTCCATCCTCCGTGATGTGCTCAAGACCCACACAAAGGATGAGGTTCTGGCCACTGGCGCATATCTTAACACCAAAGATGAGTTCTGGTATGAGCTGGATCAGGAAACGCTGGTTCCCAAAGAATAAGTTAGCCGAAACGGAGCCAATAGCTCCGTCCGCCGTGGATTTGCCTCCTTGGCGCTGATGAGGCAGGCTGCAGTAAAGGAAATAGGAGGTGCCTATGGAATACTGGCGACATATATTGATCAACTACGGCCATCATGTTGTAACTGCTTTTTTAGTTGCATTTCTCTCTTTTCTCGACCATCGTCATACAGTTCTTGGACGAGTTTTCCTATTTGTGGTTGGCGCAGCTTTTTTGCTAACCATGTTGCTTGGAATAGCACTCTCTCTGTAAGACTATCAAAAATTTCATCTGCCCTGTCATGTGTCAGTATGGAATCTATATCTAACATCTCTTTACCTAGTATGGCTCCATAATGGCCATATAAAATGTCTACATATTCTAAGATTCCCTCATTCATATACTTAATGTTCTGTTCTATCAGCGCAAATATCTTGTGACGGTCTTTAGGGCTTAGCCTGGCAAATCCGATCCACCATATTTGGGTTTGGTATAGCAACGTAATAAACGGCAGATAAAAGCTGTCATAAGCTTCTCTGTAGGCTTTTTTCTGGTCAGATTGATCAGCATGACGGCGGCCAAAAAAATAGGTAAGTGCAACGGAAATTACTGGGACTACATAGGAAAGTATTGTATTTGTCATTATGATATCCCCTTTCTTTTTACAGTCTAGCATAAAAAAATGGAATGTAGTAGGGTAAGCATTTCACAGAAGCATTTCAACTATCAATAACACTATGCCGAAACGGAGCGCAGCTCCGTCCGACGTGGATTCGCCACCTAGTGCTGAGGTAGGCTATATTATTGAGCCAGGAGGTTTGAGTTATGACAGAGAAAATAATACAGACATGGCAGCGAAAGCGAATGTATGGTCTTGCCCGCGAGCTTGGCATGACTACCCACAGCAAGGATAAGGATGATGAGCTGCACTTGTTGGTGGAGGGAATTACCGGCAGCGGGTCCCTGTCGGCGCTCACCTTCGCCTCCGCCAACAAGGTCATTGGTGAGTTGGAGCATCGGCAGCGGTTCGGCCCAATACCACCGCCTGGACAGGAGCAGCCTACAGAGAAGCTTGGTGGCGTGTCTATCGGTCAGCAAAAGAAAATCATTGCTCTCATGTGTGAGCTGCGCAAATACGATGCCATACCCAGCACGGCCACTATTGAGCAGCGGGTAGCGGGCATTATCCACAGGGAGCTGAAAATGACAGCCGTCGCAAAAGACCCCTATTCCTGGCTGACCTACAAGGATGGCCGCAAGCTGATTGAGATTATCAAAGGTTATTTGGCAACAGCTGCCCGAAAATCGGATGTAAGGAGTGAAACCGGATGAGCATGGAACCCATCGTATCCATTGAAAATCTAAGCGATAACCAAAGGGACATTGCAGAAATCATTGGGATGGATAATTACCTCAAACTGGTAAAACACTATGGCGGTGATAATATATATATCCAGAAGTACACGGAGCTACTCCGCCCCAACCGCGATCAGGAGATAATTGATAAGTTCAACGGCTACAACTATTCCGAGCTGGCCACCGAATATGACCTCTCTGTGCGCACCATTTATAAGTTGGTGTCCCACACGATCCGAAATCGGAAGAATGCTCCTATTGTTAATCAAATGGCA
>CAYNCW010000151.1:0-7071 GCA_964395635.1 uncultured Oscillospiraceae bacterium | reverse complement strand
TAATAGGCCGGCTGAGCTTATAGTAGCTTATCTCATCCAGCATGGTCAGTGCCTCGTTTTCTTCCAACTGCAGCTCTTTGCGAATTTGAGGAGTGCCGTTGGTGGCGGTTAGCTTGGCAATACTGGTATCCACCACAATGCCGCACTGCTCTTCCAACAGGTTGAATACCGGCTCGCCCCAATCCAACATGGCATACTCTACATGGGCAAACAGCTCTTCCGGCAGGTGGTCAAAAGAATAGATAACCGGCTTATCCCCTGCCAATACTCTTTTTTCACATACGATTATTGGGGAGCCAAGGTCAATTTCCAGCTTTTCTGCCAGTTCCTCGTCTGCTGGCTTTGTATACAGCCGCACATGATCGCTGGATGGAAGATACCCTGCCGAGCGAATCAGCTCATAGTACTCAAATTTTATATCCAAGCGGTTGTTTAGCTGCAAAATATCCCGGTGAATCACTGTGCCGATTCCCCGCCCCCGCTCCACAAACCCAGCTTGCTCCATATTGGACATTACATCTCGAATCACCGATCGGCTAACATTAAAAAACTCGGCCAATTCGGTCTCAGAGGGTAGCTTGTCGCTTTGGGAAAACACACCGCTTTTGATTTCATTTAAGAGTTTGGTTGTCAATTTGGACGATAATGTGGTCCCACCCATATTGGGCAGTCCATACGCTGTTGCCATTGAGCACCTCTTCCTGGGTAAAGGGCTAATAGATAGGCTACTATGTGTGCCATTCTGCTCCCCACTTTCCCCTATCATTATAGTGTCGCTATCAAAAAAAAACAAGTTGTAAAAAATAGTGTTATATGTTGGTTTTATCTCTCCACTCACACAAACAAGCCTATAAGGAAGGCTGGCACAAAATCATAAATCCACCAACTGCCAGCAAAATATGTATACCGGAATGGTGCTTTTTCTTTATGGAAATGGTATAGTAAAATAAAACTCTTATCCAAACAGCCAACACAGAGCTTATATAAGACACCCATTAAAATCGTCAATAGATTTATAAGACTGTTTTTGATCTGGCAAGGAGTCTAACGCATTCAGGAGAAAAACAGGCTACAAACAATTGGTGATTTTGGTTGGTATTGGGTATCCGCATTTGAAAGGAGTCTATTGTTATGGGGATCGGTAAAAGCGTTCATCGCGTAGACGCATATGAAAAGGTAACGGGACGGGCGAAATACACCGATGATCTGGCTGCACCCAATATGCTGGTGGCCAAGGTGGTGCGTAGCACCATTGCAAATGGTCTTGTAAAAAGCTTTGATTTACAGGCAGCCTTAACGGTGCCGGGGGTTGTAAAAATCCTCACCTGTTTTGATGTGCCCGACTACCGTTTTCCCACTGCCGGTCATCCTTGGTCCACCCATCCGTCCCATCAGGATATTGCCGACCGCAAGCTGCTCAATCAGCGGGTGCGGGTGTATGGGGACGATATCGCTGTGGTGGTCGCCCAAAACGAGGTAGCCGCTATACAGGCTATGCGCCTTATAAGGGTAGAGTATGAAGAGTACCCGGTTGTGGTGACAGTGGATCAGGCACTAGAGCCCAATGCACCTGTGATACACCCGGAATACCCGGGCAATATTTTAAAGCACACCCATTTTCAAATTGGCCAAGGCAGCTTTGAACAAATCGCTGCCCAACCAGACCTGCATGTGTATGAAAACACCTTTGACACCCAAACAGTGCAGCACTGTCATATAGAAACCGCTGTCTCCCACGCATATATGGAAGGGGATCGGGTCACAGTCGTATCCTCCACCCAAATTCCCCACATAGCCCGCCGGGTTATCGGGCAAGCAACCGGGATTCCCTTTGGAAAAATACGGGTTATCAAGCCCTATCTTGGCGGCGGGTTCGGCAACAAACAGGATGTGTTATACGAGCCTCTCAACGCCTGGCTCACCACCCAGCTAGGCGGGCGCCCAGTAAAGCTGGAGCTTACCCGGGAAGAAACTCTTGCTTGCACCCGTGTGCGCCATGCAATACAGTTCCGCCTAAAAACCGCTGTAGGGCCGGACGGCACCTTGGTTGCCCGAAAGTTTGAAGCCTATTCCAACCAAGGGGGATATGCCTCCCACGGCCACTCTATTGTGGCCAATGCCTCCAACGGATATCGGCACATCTATCAGGATGAAAAGCTGTTGGAAGCGGATGCTTACACCGTATTTACCAATATTGCTGCCGGGGGTGCCATGAGGGGATACGGTATTCCCCAAATGATCTTTGCCGCTGAATCTCATATGGATGACATTGCTGCTGATCTGGGATTGGATCCCGCTGCTTTCCGGCTGAAAAACTGCATGAAAGAAGGGTATGTGGATCCCGGCACCGGCATCACCTGCCATTCCAGTGGACTACACCAATGCATAAAAGAAGGCATGAAAGCCATTGACTGGGAAAACAAGCGCCATACATACAAAAACCAAACCGGCTCGGTTCGCCGGGGTGTGGGTATGGGAATCTTCAGTTACAAAACCGGTGTGTATCCCATATCCTTGGAGACTGCATCTGCCCGAATGGTGCTTAACCAAGACGGCAGTGCGCAGGTGCAGATGGGCGCCACCGAAATTGGCCAGGGCGCAGACACAGTATTCACCCAAATGGCAGCCGAAACAACCGGCCTGCGGTTAGAGGATATTCATATTGTTTCCACCCAAGATACCGATATTACCCCCTTTGATACCGGCGCCTACGCCTCCCGGCAGACCTATGTCAGCGGTATGGCCCTAAAGCAAACCGCCCAGATGTTTAAGGATAAACTCCTGGACTATGCAGCTGGTATGTTGGGCTGTGAGCCGGGTGAATTGGATATTGTCGACAGCAAGGTGGTGGATAAACAAGATGGCCGCTTTCGTATTTCCGCAGCTGATGTTGCCTTGGAGGCATTTTACAGCCTGGAAAAATCGATACACATCACTGCTGAATCCACCTATCACTGCAAGGACAACACCTTTTCCTTCGGTGTTTGCTTTGCCGAGGTGGAGGTGGATATCCCCCTGGGTAAGGTGGAGGTGCTGCAAATCTATAATTTTCACGACAGCGGTGTGCTCATCAACCCCAAGCTTGCCCAGGCCCAGGTACATGGCGGCATGAGCATGGGACTTGGCTATGCGCTGAGTGAACAGCTCCTATATGATGAAAAAGGCCGCCCGCTTAATGACAATCTGCTGGACTATAAGCTGCCTACATCTATGGATACCCCGGATCTTGGCGTGGGGTTTGTGGAGACGGTGGATCCCAGTGGGCCTTATGGCAACAAATCTCTGGGCGAACCACCTGCTATACCGGTTGCCCCCGCCATACGCAATGCAGTGCTCCACGCCACCGGTGTTGGACTAACCAGCATTCCGTTAAATCCCCAAAAGCTTGTAGAACAGTTTAAAGCAGCCGGCCTGATTGGGTAAGGGAGGAAAAACAATGTTTGACATACAGTCGGTCTATGAAGCCACCAGCATCCAGGACGCTATAACAGCGTTATCTACAAACCCCAAGGCGATTGTCATCGCCGGGGGCAGTGATGTATTGATTAAAATACGGGAGGGTAAGCTGGCAGGTGCCCAGCTGGTGAGCATCCACGATATCAAGGCACTTTCCGGGGTTTCTCTGGAGCAGAACGGTACCATTCGCATCGGGCCCACCACCACCTTCGCCCAGCTAACCGCTAACCCCATTATTCAAAGGCAGATCCCCACCTTAGGGGAGGCTGTAGATCAGGCAGGAGGACCCCAGCTGCGCAATGTGGGCACCATTGGCGGCAATGTGTGCAACGGGGTAACCAGTGCCGACAGCGCCTCTACCCTGCTCACCCTAAACGCTGTGCTAGAGATTAGCGGCCCCGACAGTATGCGGCAGATACCACTGGAGCAGTTTTACAAAGGCCCTGGAAAGGTAGATCTGGCCCACGGGGAGCTACTCACCGCCATTCTGATCCATAAAAGCGAGTATGAAGGATTTGGTGGCCATTATATCAAATATGCTATGCGCAAAGCCATGGATATCGCCACCATCGGCTGTGCAGTGCATGTGCGGTTAAATGCGCAAAAACAATCTATAGAGCAGCTGCGACTAGCCTTTGGTGTGGCTGCACCGGTACCAATCCGCTGCCATAAGACAGAAGTAGCGGCGCAAGGACAGGAGATTGCGCCCCAACTATACCAGCTGGTGGCACAAACTGCCTTAAGCGAGGTTACCCCCAGAACCAGCTGGCGGGCAACCAAGGAGTTTCGCCAGCAGCTTATCTTGGAGCTGAGCCAACGGGCATTAAAAGAAGCAATCCACAAAGCAGGAGGTGCCCTATAGCATGATGCAAACAATACAACTCACCGTAAATGAACAGCCGGTGGAAATTGCCATTGACCCCCGAGAATCTTTAGCGGATACCCTGCGCAACCGCCTTGGCCTCACCAGTGTGAAAAAGGGATGTGAGGTGGGGGAATGCGGCGCTTGCACCGTATTGGTGGACGGCAAAGCCATTGACAGCTGCATCTATATGAGTATTTGGGCTGCAGACAAAAGCATCCTGACAGTGGAGGGTATTACCAAACCCAACGGAGAACTTTCTCCCATTCAAACCGCATTTGTGGAGGAAGCTGCTATCCAGTGCGGATTTTGCACACCCGGCTTGATAATGACAGCTGTGGAAATTGTGGGCTCGGGCAAACGGTATACCCGGGAAGAACTGCGCAAATTAATATCCGGGCATCTTTGCCGCTGCACCGGGTACCAAAATATACTAAACGCTATGGAACGAATTGTGGAAGAAACCCATAAAGTTGTGGGTAAATAAACCCCGTATTTAGTAGTATAATACTCCCCTGAGATAACGGTTTTGGCCGTATCCCAGGGGATTGTTGTTTTTGTAGATATGCAGCATCTGCTGCTAAGTCCTCGTGCAAATCGGTAACAATATCCCCTTTGCTTGCGATTGGCAGTACACTAAAGGGGACGCCGGAAGCCGATACTGGATAAATACCGTTTGTGTGATCCACAAAGTAAGCATCAAAGCCACCAGCTTTAATATCATCAATGGTCATGTTGCGGGTTAGTTGGTATACCAATGCCGCAACCATTTCCATGTGGCCGAGTTCTTACGGTCAATAGGGATATCAATAATCTTTTTTTGCTGCCGGCAGTTTAGGATAGAGTGTTATTTCAAAGTCATCTGGGGAGCTGTGCCATCTGCCGCCTTTTTCTTTTGCATACACGACTTTTTCAATGACTTCCTTGAGCATGTCGTTTTTTGATTTAGCGTCTGGCAGTGTACGGTAAACATCAAGAAGGTGCTCTACCTTTGGGACGATGGTGCGGCGGCTTTCCTCACGCATTTCTTCAAGCTTTACATCCGCGTCCACGGCGGCAAGGTCTTTCTGCGCCTGCTGTATACGTTCGCAAAGTTCGCGTGTCCTATTGCCAAAAGTTTCGATGTCATAAATACCCTGTTCAAGAAGGTCGTGCAGCTTGCTTTTTTGCATACCCAGCGTTTTCAGCTCTGCGGATAGCTTATCTAAAGATTTTTTCTTCAAATCAAGGTGTGATTTATTTTTAGAGTTCTTTTTAAGGGTTGCTCCGCCAGCCCCCCATTGGAGCTTATATTCCCCAAGCCATTCCTCGAGCGCTTCCAGCACCCGAGTTTCCACAGAATGCAAAGCCGCACTTACAGTCGGGCACTCAGGGACAGCGCACATTAGGGTGTCGGGATATTTCGTATCATATGGGCGTCGTGTCATGCGGCGGCCGCATTCACCACAGATCACGATACCGGCGAGAGGGTTCTTAACAACGTGTCTGTCTGTTACCGGAGTATGAGCATTCTGTTTCATCATCTCCCCCGCCATATTAAAAACATCTTCGCCTATTATACCTTCGTGTAGGCCGTCAACAACAATCCAATCCTCAGTTTTAGTTCTCGGCCGCGTAATCTGTATTTGGCCATTTGTCATTTTCTTTACTGCCGGTTTCCAGTTCCATCTTATTTTTCCGATATATACAGGGTTAATTAGTATATCACGAACGCTTGCGACAACCCATAGGCCGCCGTTGCTTGCGGGAATTTTCAACTGGTTTAAGCGGCGAGCGATAAGCGATGTACCGAGAAGCTTGCGGCTGCCGTCCTGTTGCAATTCGCCTGTGACATATAAATCAAATATCATGCGGACGACCTTCGCCTGCTCAGGGTGGAGTACCAATGTCCAGCCTTTTTCTCCTTCAAGCTTTTTGCGTGTGTATCCATACGGAGGCCGATGAGCTACAAACTTGCCCTCCTTAACGGAGGCTAGGCGACCGCGTTGTAAGCGGCGATTGATAATTTTATATTCCCTGCGGCTCATGAATAGGGAAAACTCAAAGAATTCCTCATCGTACTCATCGTTAGGGTCATAGGTTTTTATTGGTGTGATGATTTTTGTGTTGGAATATTTGAAAACCTTTGCGATAGTGCCCTGGTCGATGGTATCGCCGCGCGCAAGGCGCTCAACCTCCATAACGAGGACGCCGGTCCATAAGCCTTGCTCAACCTCCGAGAGTAGGTGCTGTATAACCGGACGGTCTGCTATTGTTTCGCCGGATACAACCTCATGGTAAGTTTTTGCTATGTTAAGGTTTATACGACGGGAAAGCTCATCTAATGCCGCTTTGTGGCGGGCAAGTGTTTCTCCTTCACCACGGGCTTCCGCCTCCGTATCAGACCGGGATTTGCGTAAATACATACAATAGCTTTCCAAAACTCTACCTTCCTTCTTACCGCTGCATGGGTAGCTTGTCATCATTATAGCATAAAATCGACTTGACATCAGCACTAATTCTAAGTTATTAAGATATAGACGTCTATACTATTATTATACTAGATTGGGGGCGGGTACATGAAAAAAGTGTATATGGTAATTTAAAAAGGGGCCAAAAAAGAATAGTATTGCAACTGAAAAAGGGACCACGATAGAGAATAAACGGGCCTCGGGAGTATAAGAGGATTTGACATGAACAACCGCCAGACGAAATAATTTCGTCTGGCGGTTGTTCATAAATTTTTGGTCTAAAGCCTTTTGCCTTCTGGGTCA